>JBILET010000226.1:0-3633 GCA_044351935.1 Bdellovibrionota bacterium | reverse complement strand
AATTGTGACAATAAACCAAGGTATAAATGTAATCCAATGAACATGCGTTTGATAAATCACTTCTTCATCGTCCATTAAATGTTTATGTATGTAACTCATAATTATTTACTTCTATTTTTTCTTCGCGCCTTTATCTTTTTCTTTATCTTTACCCTTTGCAGCATCAGCTGATTCTTCCGCAGCATCTGCGGCGACTGACTCTTTGCATACTGGCTCTGTTGTAGCAGAACCAAGACAACTTCCTGCAGCAACTTGACAGTCTTCTGCCATTTTTTTCTCAAGTTCTCTTCTTTGTGAATACGTAAGAGTTGTTTGTAATGCTGAATGTTGAGTGTATTTATTAGCTAAACATTTACTTTGATTCTCATGAGCATCTCGACATGAAAAATCAGCTTTTTGACGTTCTTCATTAACTAAAACTTTTAATTTATTTTTAGCTTCATCTTCTGTTGCTCCTTTAACCTCTACCGTCCTCCAGAAAACATCTTTAACGCTGGAATCTTCGGTTTTTGCCTCGGGGGTATTAGTGGCAGCATTGTCTGTTTTAGGGTTTGATGCGCTGTTTGATTCCTGAGCGCTTAATGGCCTCCATTTATAGCGGACATCAGCCGTGCAAGAGAACTCTGCTATCGCAAGATTATTCAAAAATGCATTTATTGCGAGTAATAAGTAAAAAATCGATTTATTCATAAATATCCAGATTCAGCCTTGAATAATAATCTGCTTTGCCCCGTCTTTGCCACTATGAATAACGGCGTACCAGAAATAGACGATAATTTACCAGGATTACTTGAATCAGTTAACGAAACTGGCTCCCCTGAAAGGCGGCTTATATTAGGCATAATTGAAAGAGCCATCCTAGACTATGTTGGAAATGAACTAAAAGAGCGTGAACAAGCCGCCGAGTGGATATTTGACGACGAAAATGACGACGAAGACCAAGAATTTACTTTTGCCTGGGCTTGTTCGCAACTGGATTTACCAATAAGCAGGATTAGATCAAAAATTAGACAAATGCCAATGCGAGGAGACTCCAGACTGGCTCCTTGGTACCAAAATAAGACCCCTTCAATTGGTGCTATGAACAACGTAACTGTTCTTGAAGAATACGCAGCTAGAAAAGCTGGTTAATTTCCTCGTTTAGGAAAATGAATCAAACTACGAGCAGCTCCCTGAAAGGAAGAACTCCTAGCAGCTGCAGGAACATTTAGTATTTTATCTAGTGATAATATTGGTGTGCGTGTTGTCCCGTCCCTGCCTCTTCGTCGAGAGATCTCTGCCGAGACGATTTTAGCAAATTTTAGCCTTCTCATTAGACCGATTTGCGGAAAAGTCCTTTTTAAGGCGCTAAATATTCCGGCCAGTTTATATTGCTCTAACCACTTGGGAGATCTATTAAGGTTTAATACTACCTCGCCGACACTCAAGTCGAGGAGATCTTCTAGATATGATTCGAGTACTTCAACCGGAATTACACAAACACCTTCACGAAATGCAGCAACAGAGCCGTTGTCCTCAACAATTTGAAGCTCTATTCCTATGGTTTGGTATTGCTGTAGTAAGCGGTTGGTTGAGTTATTTTGCTGGGCGTCGTCTAACATTTGCTCGATTTGGGGATGATTTAACAGGGACTGGCACATACCGCACTGGTCGTAATAAATTATCGACAAGAACCTGTAAAGCACCGATAATGTCCCTTATTGCCTCTCTCATACTATCTTATATCGTCTTAAATATTAATAACTAAATGCAGCATTTTAATAATCTGTTTTTTGCGGTAATTTCGATACGTTAGAGTTAAGACGAATGACTGATAAGAAAGATTCAGACAAATTATCAAATCCCGAGAACACCGAGACAAAAACTATCGTCGGTGGGCCTCTTTCTGTTGTGTTGCCACCTGATACAGCAATCGTAAATGAGGCTATTAGATTAATTTCTGATGCAAACTTAAATGTAGAAGATTTAAGTACCTGTGTTTGCCAAGATCCGGTTATTGTTATTGAACTTCTAAAAACAGCAAACGCGATGTTTTTTTCCGGTGGTAGACCCCCTATCACGTCACCTAAAACTGCTATCGTGCGAGTTGGGCAGCAAGTAGTAAAAGATACTTTAACAAATATTGCAGAACGTCCTCGAGTAGCCTCTGACTCTATTTCAAATTGGGTTGAAATCCATCGATCTCGATGTAAGAGAGCTTCGATTGTAGCTAGAATGCTTTCAGAAGTTGTAATCAAGAATTTTAGCGATGAGTGCCAAGTTGCAGGGTTACTAGCTTACATCGGAGAAATGATTGCTGTGGTTCATTTCAAAGATGAATACGTCAATCTTGCCGAAGAACATGCACGAGCAACTGTAAACTATAGATTGTCTCAAGATCATAAATTTGATGTTGAGCGAATGGGTCTAGCTTACTTAAGAAGATTTGGAATTCCAGAAGTTATTCTGTTTGCACTTGATCGCGAAGCTTTATCTAGAGCCCCAGAGAGAGCACAAATGAAGCCTGTCATTATGGCAGCTGATGAAATGGTTGAATCTTTTGATTCAAATCGCTGGGATAAGTTAGCACCTGGAAAAACTTTACCAGGAAAAAGTTCTTTGCGATTACTACAAATCTCGGATAATCAATATTCAAGGATTTACGAGCGTGCTTCTGAATATTTCTTCTCCATGAGAATTCTTGAAGAAAAGCGAAAACAATCCGCTAGAGTAGAATTTAGCCAACCGACATTTACACCACCATCCGAATCTTCCAGTGATGACGTCGCAAGCTGGAGCTCGGGAATAAATATCGGATCATCATCGTTACAAAACGAAATCGAAGATCTTCTAGGATCTTTGACTGAGCCTGATCCTATTGTTCCACCTCCATCAAGTCAGCCGGTAACTAACAAACCTGCTACTAAAAAAGAGCCAAGAAGAAAAGATTCTCCTGTTGATAAACAGACTCTTCGAAACGAGTACGGCCTTACAGATTTAGCAACTCCAAAACCTGCCAGAGTAAGCGCTCCTGCGGGACAATCTCGAGTAAAACCACCAGCGATGGCTAGTGCGAAGTCTACTAAAGCTGTATCTAATATTGCCAATGCTATTGATAACGCAACTGATTCCGAAACCTTGTTAAAAGATTTACTAGGCATGCTCGTAGGGCCAGGTTTATTTAAGAAATCAGCTCTAATTGTTGTTTCAAAAGATAAACTTCGTGCACTTGTGGTTGCAGCTAGAGGTCCAAACATAACAAACGGACAAACATTAGTTATTGATGATCCATTAAGTCCTCTAGCAGAATGCTTCTCGAAAGTTCAATCGTTTGGAAATCGCGAAAGTAAAGTCTCTCCATTTGGTAGCAAAGCTTTTGCCGTGGCTCCTGTTGATGCTCCTCACGATACACCTGTTGCTTTGTATGCAGATTGCGGTGACGAAGGTGCTATACCATTCGAAGCTCGACGAATCTTTAGAAATGTTATAGATATACTAAACCAGAAACTTCCGTATTTACCTGGCTCGATTCCGATCGAAGTTTAGAACTTTAAAAATCTATGAATTTTATGAAATTAAAAATTAAGAACAGATTAGCTCTGTGGATGTTTGTTGCTATTTTTATGAGCTGTAGTTTAAGCGCATTTGCAGAAT
>JBILET010000120.1:0-5103 GCA_044351935.1 Bdellovibrionota bacterium | reverse complement strand
AGCATAACACTATACAGAGCCCACCCTTGTCGCTTATCACCAATCATAAGGCCAAATGCATGACAACACGCAGCTGGGATAAGTAATATTGCAAGCACTTGATATAGATTAGAAAGTGGCGTTGGATTCTCCAAAGGATGAGCAGAGTTGACATTAAAAAACCCACCACCGTTAGTACCCAACTGCTTAATTGCTACCTGTGATGCAACAAGTCCTAATGGTATTTTTATAGATTCATTTGTTTCATACTTAGAAACTTCTACAGAAGACTTAGTAGTCTGAGGAACTCCTTGTTGTATAAGAAGCACTGACACTACAATAGATAAAGGAAGTAAAAAAAAGAACGTTATTCGATAAAGGTCTTTCCAAAAGTTTCCAACAAGTCCAGATTCTTTGTTTTTTAACCCACGGATCAATGCTGCTAAAACGCATAGGCCAACTGCTGCCGATATAAAGTTCTGAACAGAAAGCCCCACTGCCTGTGAGAATAAAGACATTGTGGTTTCTCCCCCATATGCTTGCCAATTGGTATTGGAAACAAAGCTAGCCGCAGTGTTAAAAGCTAACCCCCATGATAGTCCATCAAAACCTTCAGGGTTCAAAGGCAAAATATTTTGGTACTTCAACAACAATATCAGAACCACAAGACAAACAAAGCTAAAGGTTAGTACATTTAAACAATACTGCTTCCAGTTCATCGAAGGGTACTGATCATCAGTATAATCTGTGTTCTTGTTAGAAAAGCACCAGTTTAGCCACGTCCCAACAGGAATCGAGATCGCAGTAAGAACAGCGTAGAAAAATAATACCTGAAATAAAGTGCTAAGCTGCATTAGAATTCCTCTGGGAAAAGAAGTGCTACGAATAAGTAGCCTATCAATATAAAACTTAAAATTAGTGCGAGTGTTGACATACACGCACTGTATCAGTGGAGCAGATAAAAAATCCCTAAAGACTCCCCAGAGGAGCGTAAAGATTTCATAAAGATAGGCATAAATTCAGCCTAAATAACTTAGCATGCCCCCGCAGCCATAGCTGGCAACTCAGCATTTAGGCGCTGAACTAAAGTTAATATGCTATATACAGCAACTGTCTCATCTTTTTGGTTTTTAACTTCCACATCCCACTCAACTACTCCTTGAGGAAGCTCGCCTTCTCGAAGCTCTTTGGCGGTTTTTGTTTTGCATGTTAAACGAACATAAATCGAATCATTAACAAAAACAGGTTGAGTAAATCTTAAGTTTTCTAAACCATAGTTTGCTAATACTGGCCCAGGTGCTGGATCTACAAATAATCCTGCCGCTGCGGAAACTATAAAATATCCGTGAGCAACACGTTGACCAAAAATTGAATGTTTTGCGACCTCGTCTTCCATATGCGCATAAAAGTGATCTCCACTTAAAGCTGCAAAACTTAAAATGTCTGCTTCAGTGATTACTCTTTTTTTAGTAATTAAAGTTTCACCAATTTCGAGTTGCTCAAAATACTTTCTAAATGGATGAGTATCACTTGTTATTTGAGTTGAACCTTTCATCCACTCATTACAAACTTTTGATATTGTAGTTGGGGATCCTTGAATTGCTGTGCGTTGCATGTAGTGCATAACGCCTCGCGAGCCACCCATTTCTTCCCCACCACCTGCACGCCCAGGACCACCATGCACTAATGTTGGAAGAGGAGATCCATGACCTGTAGATTCTTTTGATGATTCTTTGTTTAAAACAACAAGACGTCCATGATAGGGAGCAACTCCAATAACAATTTTTCGAGCAATCGCGTCATCTGCTGTAACAAGTGAACCAACAAGACTTCCTTTGCCCATTCTTGCTAACTCAATTGCTTCCTCAGCAGAATTATAAGGCATAACAGTATTTACAGGACCAAATGCTTCAACGTTATGTGCACTTAATTTTTGAAATGGTTTATCACAATAAAAAACTGTTGGAGCAATAAAAGCTCCCTTACTTTTATCAGCTCCGATAACTTCAAAATCAGCTTGGTTGCCAAAAACTTTTTCTGCTTCAGTTGATATATCTTTAATTTTAGAAGTTACTTCTTTTAGTTGATCTAATCCTGCAAGTGGGCCCATTCTTACGCCTTCAACTTGCGGGTCGCCTATTTTTGTTTGACTTAATCTTTTGGATAAAGCTTCAATTACTGCTTGAGTCATTGACGCAGGAACAATTGTGCGGCGAATCGCAGTACATTTTTGACCAGCTTTAACTGTCATTTCTCGAGCAACTTCTTTGATAAAAATATCAAATTCCTCCGAGCCAGGTTTTACATCCGAACCCAAGATACAACAATTTAGCGAATCTGCTTCCATGTTGAATCTAATTGAATTAGCAACAATAGAAGGATGACTTTTTAGTTTAATTCCAGTTTCGGCAGAACCAGTAAACGTAACAATATCTTCGCAGTCTAAATGATTAAAAATATCTCCTGCTGATCCACTGATTAATTGCAGGGATCCTTCCGGGAAAATTTTAGATTCAATCATTGCTCTAAATACTGCTTCGGCAAGATAACCTGTAACAGTTGCAGGTTTTACGATTGCAGGCATTCCAGCTAATAAAGTAGGAGCAATTTTTTCTAACATTCCCCACACCGGAAAGTTAAAAGCATTAATATGCAAAGCGGCACCAACTAGTGGTGTACATAAGTGGACTCCGACAAAAGAACCTGACTTAGAAAGATTCTCCATTGGGCCATCAATATAAACAGATTCATCGGGGAATTCTCGTCTTCCGCGACTTGCGTATGTGTAAAGGACTCCTATTCCTCCTTCGATATCTATCCATGAATCAGCTTTTGTTGCTCCTGTAAAAGCCGAAATTGCATAGAACTCATCTTTTCGAGAAGTTAAATAGATTGCTAATTTTTTTAATAGTCTTGCTCGCTCGTGAAATGTCATTTTGCTAAGTGCTGCTTGCCCAACGGTCCTTGCGTAAGACAACATTCCTTTATAGTTAACTCCACCACTAAATGTCTGGCCAATTTCCTGACCAGTTACAGCGTTAAATAGCGTAACAGGTTTTTCAGTTCCGGTTACCCACTGACCTTCTGCATAACTTTGTGGACGCATAATCATTAGCTCCTAATCTAAAAATTTTTTTAATTATTTTTCCAAGGTTTATAATCTGCTTTGTATATTGGCCTATCATTTGGAATTTGGCGTAATGGTTGGCACTCTTTTAAAGACTCATAAAGATCTTTAGGAAGTTTTTGATATAGTTTTGTACCTTCTGACTTCCAGTTTATTAATTCATCCGAAACATCTTTAACAATTTTAGCAGGATTTCCTACCACAACTTTTCTGTCTGGAATATTCATTTCCGCAGGAACAAAACACAGTGCTCCAATAATACATTCATTACCTACTGTTACATTATCCATTACAACAGCATTCATGCCGACAAGAGTGTTTCTTCCAATATTTGCGCCGTGAATTATTGCACCGTGACCAATGTGTGCGTCTTTTTGCAAAGTAACAGTAACGCCAGGAAACATGTGTATCGTGCAATTTTCTTGAACATTACATCCATCTTCAATAACTATTCGACCCCAGTCACCTCGAATAGCAGCACCTGGACCAACATAAACATCTTTGCCAATAATTACATCCCCTGTAATAGTGGCATTTGGATGAACAAATGCACTTTCATCGATTACAGGTCTAACGCCATTAAATTCAAAAATGTTACCCATTTATTCGCTCGATAATTACAGCCATTCCTTGCCCAACTCCGATACACATTGTGCACAATGCGTAACGCTCGGATCTAAGTTCTAATTCATGAAGGGCCGTTAAGATTAGACGTGCTCCAGACATTCCAAGCGGATGCCCAAGAGCAATTGCTCCACCGTTAGGATTTACTCTTGAATCATCAGCAGCAATTCCCAAAAGTTGTAAGCACCCTAAACTTTGCGCAGCAAACGCTTCGTTTAATTCAATTACTGAAATATCTTTTAAAGTTAATCCTGCAGATTGCAAAACTTTTTGAGTAGCAGGCACTGGGCCTATTCCCATAACTCTTGGAGCTACTCCTGCAACTGCAGAAGCTATAATTCTTGCTCGAGGTTTTAGTTTTGCATTTTTAGCAGAATTTTCACTTGCTAATAAAAGCACACATGCTCCGTCATTTATGCCCGAAGAATTTCCAGCAGTAACAGTTCCATCTTTTTTAAACGCTGGTTTTAGTTTAGCTAAAGTTTCATTAGTTGTATTTGAACGGATAAATTCATCTTGATTGAATACAGCAACTTCACTTTTACTTTTTTGAATTTCGACACCGACAATTTCAGAATGAAATCGGTTTTCTTTTTGAGCTTTTGAAGCTTTAAGTTGTGAATTAACAGCAAAGTTATCTTGAGCTTCGCGAGTAATTTTATACTCTAAGGCTACATTTTCAGCAGTTTCTCCCATAGAATCAGTGCCGTAGGCTTCTTTCATTTTAGGATTAACAAACCGCCAACCAATACTAGTATCAAACATCTCGGCATTACGACCAAATGGTGTTGAAGTTTTAGAAATAACATACGGAGCACGAGTCATACTTTCGACTCCACCAGCAATAATAAAATCTAGGTTAGAAGCTTTTATTGCGCGATCTGCATTAACCACTGCACTCATTCCTGAAGCACACAGTCTGTTTACAGTCTCACCTGGCACTTCCACTGGTAGCCCTGCTAATAAAGAAGACATTCTTGCTATATTTCTGTTGTCGTCTCCTGCTTGATTTGCACATCCAAGAAACACATCAGCAATTTGATCTAGTGGCACCGAAGGATTTCGTTTTACTAATTCTTTTATAACAATTGCTGCCATATCATCGGCGCGAACTGTAGATAACGATCCACAATGATTGCCGATTGCTGTTCTAACACCATCTACGATTACACAATTATTCATAAAACTTCACTGATGATTTTACATTTCTTCTTAGTAATACACTTGCTCGATAACGATCTTCTCGGTATTCATCATACAAAGAATCAAGAGTGGATAGTACCTTATCACTGCCAATAGCATCGCACCATTCAAGCAAACCTTTTGGATAGTTCACGCCTAGCTTCATTGCATTATCGATATCTTTTGCTGAT
>JBILET010000119.1:0-5109 GCA_044351935.1 Bdellovibrionota bacterium | reverse complement strand
ATTCAAAATTCTTTCTAAGGTAAAGATTCTGCCAGATACATAATCAGCGAATATATATGTACCATCTAAGTTAGGAGAATTTTTATATCTAGATACATACCCACCTGTAACAGATGTTCCGATAGAGCGACCATATTCATTAACAGGATTAATTAACCCCCTAGAGTTACATGAAGTTGCTCGAAAACAACTCGAAGCTTCTTTTATTGCCCAACCATAATTTCCGCCATTTTTTACAATATTTACTTCTTCAAGAGTATTCTGTCCAACATCAGCAACCCATAAAGTATTATTATCAAAACTTATTCGCCAGGGATTTCGCAGTCCGTAAGCGTATATTTCTTGCTTCTTACCTGAAGTGTCATTAAAAAATGGATTGGTATTGGGGATTAAATACCTTTGATTATCTGTATCAACATTTATTCGCAGAATTTTTCCCAATAAGACAGATGTATTTTGCCCGTTGCCTAATGGATCATTTGCAGATCCACCATCTCCTAATGCTATGTAAAGATAACCATCAGGACCAAAAGCTAGTCCTCCTCCATTGTGATTTCTAAAAGGCTGTGAAACTTTTAAAATTCGCTTCTCGCTGGATGGTATTACCCTATTAGAAAGTGTTGTTCTAAATCTTGCTATAACCGTGGCACCGTCAGCAATCCTTGTATAGTTAACGAATATAAATCTATTAGTTTCGTAATTCGGGTGAAAGGCAAGTCCAAGTAGCCCTCGTTCGCCACCCTTAGAAATTAATGAAGATATATCTAATGATAATGACTTTTTACCAGTTGATTGATTTATTTGATGAATCCTCCCTCCCTGCTCGACTACAAACATTTTATTGGAGTGTCCAGGTATAAATTGAATATCGACAGGTTGAGTAAATTTTTTGTCAGCTAAAATAATCTTTGATAGTCGTGTGTGATTTTTTAAAGATTCAGACCTTAAATCTAATATAATATCATTTGACGAACGACTTCTATCCGTTGTGTCTTTTGTAACCTTGACTGATTTAACCAAAGATTTAGTCAGTCTATTAGCGCATCTTTGAGTGGCTTGTGCGTAAAGGTTTTTCCCCGAAAATGAAGATCTTGCTGACTGGAAAGAAATAGAATGTTCATTTGATCTAGTTAATACGGAATATATACGAGCACTCTTTCTAGCAGATCCAAACCCATTTACGGATGTGGATAAATCTAGATCCACCCTGCATCCAGTGGATAAATTCTTTAATTGAATTATTAAATTGGAATTATTTTGAATTGAAAGTATGGGTTGCGAAGATACTGACATATTAATCGCAATAAAAGTTAATAATACCGTCAAAATACTTCGACTAGAAAAAATTATCATATCTTTGAGTATACAAAATGTTGACCAATAATAGCACTGTATATTTCGTATATATCACTAAGAATTCTGCGCAAATTATTAACTATAAATTGCGAAATATATTCATATACGAATAAGAACCATTATTAACAGACGTGATTAAATTTTGGATTAATTCCTAAAGCCTAGAGTGCCTATTGACGAAGGCTTGGTTTAGTACTTTTTGGGGGATAGGGATCGGAAGCTTATATTTACATACTTCTTGGTGCCATTAGATATGAAATATTCTCCGTATAAAAAGCTGTACATACCTACAATTATTTTTTCTGTCTTTGCAATTATTTGTTGCGATGCGCTAGCAGCCCCAAGAGTCGTTAAAAAATCACAACTTAAAAAGACATCAATTAGCATTAAGATTGGAAAACGTTTAAAAAAATACAATATCTCTTGTCTTAAAACTACTCCGGGAACTGCTAAATTAGTAAAAAAGAAATTAATTTTTACTTCCTTTCGTGATGCGGAACTTAAACTTAAGCGCTCTCGTCAAACAGCATCGGTCAAATCTCAGATCCAAATCAATAAATCCCTTCATAAAGAAGGTACAAAGGCATGCAAAATCCTACAGAATCCACCGTCAGATTCTCCTCCATCGCCTAATCCTGACCATTTATCATTAGAGCCTTATACTGGTTCATTTGGAATTGACGAAGTGCATCTGCTATACAATCGTTTTGGTTTCGGCGCTACTCAGAGCGACATGCAAAATGCAATTAATTCTGGATTAGCAGCTACTATCGACAGGTTACTAACTCCTGTTAGCGAACCTGAAATTGATAGTGCTGTAAACGATATGACTTGTGATAACTGGTTATCTTCAGATCCAAATCCAGACAATCAAAATACAACATGCAGCAGTTCTAATATTAATGATTTTTCAAGAACTGGTATCAGGACAGGTCTGCTATATCGTTTTATTAACTCAAAAAACACTTTTTTCAATCGGCTTGCATTCTTCTTAATGGATGAACGCATGGCTACATCTCATAACGCAGCAAGAGACTGCGAAAAACATGCAATTAAGACTTACCTTAGTAGCATTTTTAATGCTGCTTATTCTGGAGACTACATCCAATATATGCGCAGTATGAATAATGACCACCTACTGCATCTGCGATGGTTAGATGGTGGCACAAACAGAGGTGGAATTGCCGGTACTCCAAATGAAAACTATGCTCGTGAATTTTGGGAGCTTGGTACTGTAGGACCAACAGCTCTTGATGGGTCTGACGTATACGGGGACCTAGACATCGCTCAATCTGCATTAGCTTTTACTGGATTTGATATCGACGAGTCTTATGTAAATGGGAATTGGTTATGTTTATCTGTGTACGTGCCAATGTTTCACACCAACGGTCCTAAAACTATATTTATAGGAAAACCTTATCAGTCGGTTGTCGATAGCGCTGAGGATGTTTTACAAGCTACAACACGCCACCCACGAATGGCTGAACACTTAGCGGAGGATATTTGGAAAACATTTATAAATCCTTATGCAACATCGGTGCAAATACAAAATTTAGCTCAGCTTATTAGAAACAATAACTATAATTTAATACCTGTTTTTAGAACTATCATGAGCTCTAAAGCGGTATTTGCACCTGCATCGAGAAGGTCTTTAATTAAACACCCACTGGATATAGTTATTGGATTTACTAGAAATACTGGATTTCCACTATATTACAGAAACTATGACTATCTACTACAGCGTTTAGAGCAACAAGTACTAAATGCTCCTTCTGTATTTGGTTGGGATGAGAAGTATTTATCAGGTCAACAGATGCAAATTGAATGGTGGAATGCATTTGTTGATAATTTTATTAATATCAACACTACCCAAGTAAAACAAAGTACTGGATGGAGTTATTACGATCGATTTGTTTCTGACTTATACAATAGCGGTCAAAGAAGTTCTTTATCCGTAATCACTAGAGTTGCACAAGACCTTGGTGTTGCAATTAATAGCACGCAAATTTCCGAACTTGATCAATTAATGAACTATTATTTAACAAGATCGGGATGCCCTTCCTCCTGTGGCGGCTTAAGTTATCGACTAATTAGAAACCAATATGACACAAATCCGTTAGCTGCTGAATCTGGTTACGATTGGAACGGTCAAAGAAGAATTCGCCTATTAATAACAGCATTAATGGAACTTCCAGAGGCAAGATTAAAATAATTTATAAGGAGGATTTATGTCTACAATAAGGTCAAGACGAGAATTTCTAAAAATACTAGCTGCTGGGACGTGTGGTGGGATTGCGCATCAATTACTAGCACCTGCTAATGGTTTTTTAGCATATGCTGATCCATTGGCTGCAAACATAAATGGAGTATTTGTACTATTTAACTTTGCAGGAGGAGTGTCTTATAACTTAACTCCTGTTTATAACAGTCAATATCGAGCAAGAAATCCAAATATAAGTTTTTCGGAATCAGAATCTATTGTTCTTAATTCAACTCAAGGACTTCATCCTGCCCTGACTTCGCTGCAACCTATTTGGAATGATGGGCAGCTAGCAGTACTAAATCTTATTGGAGCTGGCCCAGGACATTCGCGTTCTCATGATGAAGCAACTAAACAGTGGCATACTGGTATTTCCGGTTCAATGAATGCAGCAGTCGGTTGGGGAGCAAAACTAACTAGCCAACTACAATCTGCATTTGGAGGAATATCATTTTCCGGTACAAATGATTTAGTTAGAGGAGGAAGCAATCCTCCAAGGGTACTATCATCCTTAAGTTCACTAGGCGAAAACAGAGTTTTTTATAGCACTGATGATTCATTACAATTACAAATTGCAAGAACAAATTTAGTTGCTCAAGGTAATACTCCAACAAATCCTTCTCACGAGCACACTAGAGAATCTATTATTCAGCTACAGTCAAATATCGAGCTCCTGCGGCAATACGCCAATATGACACTACCAGTTTCGTTTCCTAATACTTCATTAGGAAGAAAGTTTGCAGATGCAGCACGTCTCATAGCAGCAGGACCTGCATTAAACGTAAAATTGATTTATATCGAACAAGGTGGCTACGACACACACTCAGATGAACGAACGGTACTTACTAACAACTTAACTCAGTTTAATGCCGCGGTTGGAGCATTTATTTCTTGCATGAAAGCAATGAATAAGTGGGATGATGTTGTTATTGCCAATATGTCTGAATTTACAAGAACCATGGAAAATTCGTCCATGGGCACAGACCACGGTTTAGCTGGTCCTCAGTTGATTCTGGGAGGAAAAGTTAAAGGCGGACAAAAAACACCTGCACCAACTGCAACCGAAATAGCGAATAGAGAGTTTATACGTGAAACTCACGGGACTTTTGCGCAAGTGTTTTCCGAAATTGTTCAAGAATTTCTAGGACTTGACTCTTCAACAATTTTCAACGGAGACATATCAGCTAGCCCGTATTTTGATGTTATTTAATTTACTAGTGCATCGATGAACTTAGATCTTAAGAAATTTTCCGGCTATGTTTGTGGTGTTATTATCACAGTTTTTGTTATAAGCATCTTCTTAAACGATACTAATGCTTTTGCTGCGCCAAGACGTGTTAAGGAAAGTCAAGTTGTAAAAGCTTCTGTTAAGTATCGAGGAAAAAATATCCAATTTGCATGTATCGGAAGAACTGCTGGTACGGTTAAAAAAGTTTCTTCGTACCTACTGTTTACTACATACACTGATCAAATTAGAAAACTTACATCAAGAA
>JBILET010000316.1:0-2843 GCA_044351935.1 Bdellovibrionota bacterium | reverse complement strand
AGGTGTGTTTGCTTGCAGTCTTTGAATCAGAGCAGGGTGTACTAGTGCTTCGTGATAACGGTCCGAATCAAATTCAGCAACTTGAGGCCATCCGTCTATCGAAACAAAAATCCCAAAACGAGTAAGTCTATCAATTTGTATTTTTTGTCTAGCAGTTTGCTTATCAACGATATTTTCTATTACTTCATAGTGATGTCTTGCGCCTTCGTCACAATCGTCGATCCGCTCGTTTTTAAACTGTTTCATGTAAATCTTTTAAAGAAAAACAACTAATAAAAAGCCCACCTAATGCCTAATTTGACACTAGGTGGGCTTTAATATTGTACAACTTTAGAGCTATCTAAGTCTATCGTACGCTATCTGAAGTTTTTTGAACGGCATCATTCATAGCCATTCTCAGTGCTTGTCCAAGAGCACTTGAAGCAAATTGTGCTTTTCTATTACTAAAGCCAAAAAGGCTATAACCATTTACAGCACTTTCTGCTTTGAATGTTCCAGCAGCCTCAAAGGAAGCAATAATTCTTCCAGAGTTTTTTTCAGTAATTTGCGTATCGAATGCAACCATTCCTTTTTTCATCGAAGCTGAATTTTCGATTCCAGGATTTGCTGCAGCAAGACCAGCTCCTGTCCACATAAGGCCTGGTTTGTCAGCGATAGCACCAGCTATACCCATCACAGCACCAATGCCACCAAGAGAAAAACTGTTATCTTCTGCGGCAGCTTCGGCATTTTCGTTAAACTCTGTAAGTGTTGCTTTGATTAGATAAGGGCCTTTTTCACCTTTTCTAAGTTTTACTCTAGAAGCAGATCTATGATCATAAAGAACAAAATTACCTACACGAGATAATGCTGTAACAAGTTGAGCGGCCATTTTATCACCAACCGGAACTTGACCTGCTTCACCAGTAGTAAATGAAACAACACTTTGAGATGTGCTAAAAGGCTCAACAATAAAAACATACTTAGGTCGAGATGGATCGTAAGGAATAGATACCATGCTGATTTCAGAGCCAGCAGGTCGACCTGCTTCTGCTCTAACATCCATCTGAGGCATAGAGCAACCAGAGCTAAATCCCATAACAGAACATAAAGCAATGAGTGCTAAAATTCTTTTTTTCATTAATAAATTCTCCAATCGGGTAAATAACAGCTCAAATCAAAATTAATCTAGAAGCGATAATTAAAACCGAGCAATAAAGGTATTGTAGCTAATATGCAAAAAACAGCTAGTAAGATTCAGTAGAAAAACATCTACTTAACTATGCGAAATCATTGGAATTATTCTTTCGTAAAATATTTAACACCGGATTATAAACTTAATTTAATAATCGTCGACTACTCAACTCATACAAGGCATGTACACCATCCTTTCTGCATTTTAGGAGCGCTTAGAATTTATCCCCCCACATTGATAAATCTAAGCGCTCTTTTTTATTCCCCTAAGCTTTGTTAATCTTAGTCACAGTAATTTTCAAATTTTATTTTTTGCGAGAATTTTTCAGTGGCCTACGTTGTTACAAAGCCGTGTATCGGCACTAAAGATAGATCTTGTGTTGAAGTTTGTCCGGTCGATTGTTTCTATGACATCGGAAAAAGTAAAAAGAAAAAAAGATCATATAACGAAACTTTTGGTGTTGCTGCTAAAAGTCCTGATGATCTTGATATGTTAATGATCAATCCTGATGAATGTATCACTTGTGGTGCATGTGAAACCGAGTGTCCTGTCGAAGCAATTTTTGAGGACTCTGGTGTACCTGCAGACCTTCAAGATTTCATAAAATACAATCTTGAAGAGACTTCTGCGCTTAGCGATGCGGAACTCGATGAGTGTAGATGTACATCAAAACCGTAATATTAACTTTAGTAATACTTGCGACTGAATCATTTGGACTGTGCCAGTCCATTAAAATTGATCCTCCGTCAAAGAATATATCTTTTCTAGTTTCGGATTTATCTGGGCATAAGCTTAGTGATCTAAATTCTGATTCTTCATTAACTCCTGCAAGTGTTACTAAATTATTTACGACTTATGCGGCACTAAAGGAGCTAGGAGTCGATTATACATTTAAAACCCAAATCTTTGCTGGACAAAATAAAAACCACAATCAGATCGCTATTGTCGGAAATGGCGATCCTGTTTTTAACACTGAAAATCTTTACGCGCTTTTAGTGCAACTAAAGGCTAGAGGAGTAAAGAAGATAGATTCCCTGATATTGGATGATTCAAATTTTATAGAACTACGAAATAATAAAGGAGATCGTGCCTATCAGGCGGGGACAAGTGCTTTGTCAATTAACAATAACTCCGAAGAGGTTTTTTCTTGCCGAGTTATACCAGATACACCTCTTAAAACTTGTACATCCAGTTACAAAAGCACATCTGATACACGAGAGAACTTCAAATCCGCATTAGTGCACATTGCTTCAAATCAAAATATTCAAATTAATAAAATTGAATACAAGTCTATTTCTAACGATAAAGAAAGATACACGTTGTTATATCAGCATGCATCACCTCCGCTACCTAAGATACTTTTCGATCTAAACCATTTCTCTACGAATATGATTGCTGAACAAATAGTTTTTGCTTTGGGGGAATCAGATGGAAAATTTTCGCATGAAAAAGGAATATCTAGAATTAAAGAAATAATTCAGAGGGATATTAATCAAGCAATTGATATCTCAGATGGCTCTGGGTTATCAACTAAAAATAAAAGATCCGCAAAGCAGATATATTTGTTATTAAAGAAGGCTATAGAAGATCCGTCAATTTCTTCTGAGTTTCTGGCTTCAATGTCTATAGCTAATTTATCTGGAACATTAAAAAAGCGCTCCGATTTCGA
>JBILET010000118.1:0-5121 GCA_044351935.1 Bdellovibrionota bacterium | reverse complement strand
AACAGTTCCTGCGCCGCCTTCGCCTAATTCTCTGATAACATTATATTTGTCAGCAATCACCGTCATCGTTTGTACATCACCCCACAGGAGGATCGACATATATTGGTTAAAACTTAAGAAATATCTGTAGGCGATGTACGAATTATTTTGCTTTGCATACCCGACAATTTACGTCTGTTTTTGCCGAGTCGATAATCCCATTTAGTCTATCCTTAGTGCTTGTCCCTTTTGGATTTTTCTTCTTTGATTTTGGAGCCGAGCAGTTAGCGGTCGCACGAGCTAGTGCAGTTGTTTCTTTGGATAAAGATTTTAACATTGATTTAACAATGCTGACTTCAGATTTAAAGCTAACTTCAATACAGTCAGAGCCGCAAACTTGTATACTCTTTAGAATTTTAGTTTTTACTTCCTGTTGAATCTTAGCAAGAATCTTTTGTCTATTGGATTTTACACGTTTTATATTGATATTTTTACATGATGGATATTTCTTAATTGCTGAAGTTGCTCGTGTAATATCCGTATTCATTTGTTTGCTAATTTTTCTTGATACTCCAAGCAGATCGTTGGCAATTTTTTTCATTTGATCGGTTGCTTCGACCTGAATGCAATTTGCTCCTAGTGGTGTTGGGGTTGCGCAATTTGGATTTCCGGCAGGACATCCTGCTGAACCATCAGGAGTATTTGTAGCAGTAGGTGTCGGTGTCTGAGTATTAGTTGGAGTAACTGTAGGTGTTAGAATTGGAGTCTCTGTCGGAGTATTGGTCGGCGTAACTGTTGGTGTATCAGTCGGAGTATTTGTCGCGGTTGGTGTGTTAGTTGGTGTATTCGATGGTGTAATCGTAGGTGTACTTGTAGGTGTATTTGTTGGAGTTTGCGACGGAGTATTTGTTGCTGTGAAAGTCGGTGTTGATGTTGGGGTATTGGTGGCTGTAGAAGTTTGAGTAGGAGTAAACGTCGCTGTAGCAGTCGGCGTTGGTGTTCTAGTTGGCCGTGATTCCTTCGTTGGAGTTACTGTTGGAGTCGAAGTTATAGTTACTGTTGGTGTATTAGTAGATGTTGATGTTGCCGTCGGAGTTTGAGTAGAAGTTAATGTAGGAGTGGCCGTCGGAGTTCGAGTTGAGGTTAATGTAGGCGTTACAGATGGTGTTATTGTAGGTGTATTAGTTGGTGTAGCCGAAGGTGTGCTAGTAAAAGTTGGGCTAGTTGTAGGAGTTCTGGTTGGAGTCTGAGTCCAAGTTAATGTTGGAGTAACAGTGGGTGTTCTTGTAGGCGTAAAAGTTGGCGTAATAGTTGGAGTCTGAGTAGAAGTTCTGGTAGGCGTCGCAGTTAATGTATTTGTAGGTGTATTAGTTGGCGTACTAGAAGGTGTAGCAGTAAAAGTTGGAGTAGCTGTTGGTGTTCTTGTTGGTGTGTTAGTTCTTGTCGATGTAGGTGTGATGGTCGGTGTTCTAGTTGAAGTAGAAGTCGGAGTTACAGTAGGGGTTGAAGACGGAGTTAATGTTGGAGTCCTTGAAGGTGTATTTGAAGGGGTAAAAGTAGGAGTCCTAGTTGGTGTTTGAGTAGCTGTATTTGTAAAAGTTGCTGTTGGGGTAGGTGTTGGTAAGTTGTAACATTCTCCCTTAGTTGTTACGCGATAACATGCACCGTTAGTGCCAAAAGAATCTAAAGATAAATCAACGGAATAATCAGTAGTACTATCAACTGTTAAAGTTATTGCACCAATTTTATCAAAGTTGGCAGCGCCATTTGGGCCCGTTGTGGTAAGAGCCGAATATGGGAGTAATACAGGTTCGTTTATATAGACTCTATTTAGAACTATTGAACCACGAGAGAATTTATTTAATGAAGTATCAGTGCCATCGTAAACAGTAATTGTTAAGTTCAGTGGCCTTTGTAGTGCAAAATCAAAAAGCTCAATATTAAGTTTAAATGAATCACTGCCGTCGCCTGTAAGTCTAGCGTATGCTCCTAGATTGCCAGGTATTACGCTAGTTGGTGATGTATTGGTTCCATCCCAAATAATTGTAGTAAATCCTTTTGTCAGAGCATCTACGTTATGCCGATAAATATTGTTGTAAGTATTGGCCGAAACTTGTATGCCTTCAGTTACTTGTCCATATATTTTTCGATATCCACCAAGTGAACCAGGGGTATTTTGAATTACATTTGAGTCAACAGCACCTAAGCCAACTGCAGAAATAACCTGCAATCCATTAAAATCATCAATTTCAATTGCATTAGCATACTGAGGTATCAGCACTAGTATTGACCAGAATATTGAAAGCACAATTTTACGGCTAAGATTCATCGGATACCTTTTGAAATCATCGGTAATTGCTTCCTAGTAACTACCACTAGGGATATCTCGGAGGAAAACCTAAAAAACTTTTGTAGTTTTTATGTCCAAAAGCAGAAAAATTCGACTATGTGTTCAAAAATGTACTTGTTATAGAACCAACTGGCTTGTTTTGGCGGATAGGAGGTAAAAGAAAGCAAATTGTCTTAAAAAGCCAATTTCTTAGAGGTAATAATATGAAAAAACTACTTAAAAATGTCTTATTTCTAGCCTTAGTAGGTAGTTTAGCAATTGGAAGTGCTAGCGCAGAGTGTAACAAGTCCGTTAAGCAGACAGCCGATATGTTGGTTGAATTTAGAGTTGCTCAGTTAAAAGGTTTATCAAGTGACATTACAACTCAAGACCTACAAGAGTGTGTAGAGTTTTATCAAACAGACAGTTCTATTGGATCCGATATAGGCGAAGTATTTTCAGATATTACAAAAACTATTTCTAGTCAGCCTAGTAATTACTAATTGTGATCAGTAGGTTCCATATGAACCAAAACATCTTTTACTGAAGGAATAGCTTTTTTAACTGCTGTTTTTACCTTGCCACTTACTATGTGAGCATCGTGTAGCGTCATTAAAGGATCGGCATGGACATGAAGAGCTACAAAATATGCTATGCCAGCTTTGCGAGCGAAAATCTTTTCTACAAATTGAGCTTCTGGCACAGATAACGCAGCTTTTTTTATATCTTCTAACATCTGCTCACTTGGAGCTCGGTCCATTAGTTCTCGGATAGCTTGCTTAAGAATGACTAGGCCATTTATAAAGATTATTACTGCACAAAATAGAGCAGCATAATCATCAGCGCTTTCCCAACCTGGGCCTCCAATAAGAGCAATTAGAATACCTAAAAATGCTGCTGCAGAAGTTAGTGCGTCAGCACGGTGATGTGTTGCATCTCCTTTAACGCTTAAGCTATCTACACTATCCCCAACTTTTGCAACTTTTCTTGCTAGTAGCTCTTTTGTGACTACAACTAAAACAAGAATAATTAGTGTAAATGGCTCAGGTAGATGATGAGGAGTTAGAATTTCTTTTATGGAAAAGAACGTTATCAATAGAGACGCAAGTATAATTACAAACGAGACAATTACTGCTGACAAGCTTTCTGCTTTTCCGTATCCAAAATGATATTTTTGGTTAGCTTCTTTAGCTGAGACCCTTAATCCTCGCCAAACTACAATCGACAAAAGAACATCAATAGAGGACTCGATTCCATCTGCTATTAGTGCATACGAATTGCCAATAATTCCACTAATGATTTTTATAATAGAAAGAATGCAGTTAGTAGCAACTCCAAGTTTTGCTGCTTTAACTCCAGCATCTATGCTTTTACTAAAATGATCCACGGAACGGATTGTATCACTTTATAGGATTAAAGTCTTTCGACTTTCATGGCCTCATTGGTAAGTTTAAGTAAACTTTTTTTACCATTAAGCCACGTTTCAAGCACAACTTCTCGTTCCCAAAGAGCTTTAACGTGACGCAGTGTGTGTTCTGCGTATTCAAGTTGAAGATCGCGCCCATCATGGTAATGTTTTAAATAAAGAGTTCTATTTCTTCCGAAATCAGCGTCTTCAACTTTTATTATAGGTATAGATCCAGAACCAACACTAGCAACAAGAGTGTCTCTAATTTGCTGCCAACTTTCTTCATCTGCAATTTTTGTAACTACTCGATCTTTTCCGCGTTTTTCATGTTGGAATAGATGAGCCTCTTGCATAACTTTAGGAGTCAAGAACCTTCTTAAAAAAGAACTATCGCGATCTGATTCTCTGACTTCGAATATTTTCTTTCTACCAGGGGTATCGTTTTCGTCAGCATAGTCCTGAGGTTTTTTAGGCGGCGTAGTGTCGTCTAGTTTTGAAAACTCGATACCAGTGTCGCCTTCATTCCATCTGCGTTCTATATCGTGCCAAAGAATAAAACCTAAGTGGTAAGGATTTAAGCCTCCAGGGTGAGGGCGTAGTACTTGGTTATGCCTGACTAAAAATTCTAAGTGTAGGCCACTTTCAAGTTTTAATTCATTTAGAATTTTATAATGCCAATAGCTTGCCCAGCCTTCATTCATTATTTTTGTATCCATTTGGGGTACAAAATAAAGCATCTCTTTTTCAACTATTTTTAAAAGATCTCGTTTCCAGTCTGGAAGATATGGATTGTAATCAGCTATAAAGCCTAATAGATCTTGAACTGGCTCTAACGGAAATTTATTTAACTCGGGAGCGACAAATTCCTTTTTAGGGTGAATATTGCTCCATGGATCTTCAGGTGGCTGACTTTTCTCCCATGCTCTTTGACGTTGATCTGCATTAGAAAGTTGTTTAATTGCAAGGTTCTTACTTACTTGATACTGAAGAGCATGAGCATGATCTAAAACTGTTTCGACTGCTTCAACGCCGATTGAAGGGTCTTCCATGTAGTGATCGACTCTTCTTGCATTACTCTTAAACATCTCTAATGTATATCTAGCGTCGAAGCCAGATGTAAAAGTAAAGTTGTTTGCAAAGAAATCGTTATGTCCGTATACGTGCGCTATAGTTAAAATTTGCAACAGTAGAGTATTGTCTCGCATTAAGTAGGCCAGACACGGATTTGTATTAATCACCATCTCGTAGGGTAGGCCGGATACACCGTAATCATACATGGTTTTTTGTTTCTCAAAGGACTTACCAAATGACCAGTGAGAATATCGCGATGGCATTCCCGAGAACGCCATATATCCAAGCATTTCGTTATGATCACAAACTTCAAATTCTTGTGGGTAGCAGTTTA
>JBILET010000333.1:0-2705 GCA_044351935.1 Bdellovibrionota bacterium | reverse complement strand
GTAGATCAGAATAGTGAATTTCACAGTTTTGTTCCTCACTCAAAGACTAGACGAATCCGATACGAAGCGCCTCAACGAGTCGATCAACGAAAATGGGAAAGATTCTGCAAGGAGATATCTGGATGGCTTTCGTCACTTCACGGTGTATTCGATTGCACAGTTGAATTTGAGTCAGAGCAAACTTCTTCGGTTTTTGTTTCCTCAGAAGGAAGTTCGATAGTCCAACATCAACAAGTTTTTACTTTAAGTGCTTCAATGAGACATCTTCACAAAGATGGCTCACAAGTTGAGCAAGATTATGTTTTAAACACTGCTACTATCTCGGATCTTCCCTCTAAAAAGGCATTTAAGGCAGCACTATTAGAAAAGCACCAACAGTTAATCGCATTAACAAAGGCAGAAAAAATCCATTCATTTTCGGGACCTGTTTTGCTGTATCCTAAACCTTCTGGATTGATGTTCCATGAAGCAATTGGTCACAGGTTAGAGGGAAGTAGACTTTTATCTAACGGGGAAGGTCAAACTTTTAAAGGTCAGATCGGTAAACGTGTCTTACCAGTAGATATTACAATTCGTGATAATCCAAGATTAACTAAGTTTGAGGGCGTAAAATGTACTGGCTCTTACGAATATGATGATGAAGGCTCTCCAGGATTAAATACAGTACTAGTCGAGAAAGGAATTTTAAAAGGATTTCTTTCCACTAGGGCTGCGTTAGCAAAGAAAAATTTTATCCCTAACGGTCACGCACGAAATAGAGGTTTTGAAAGACCAATAAGCAGAATGTCGGTATTCGAAGTTATTGGCGAACGTACATACAACGATGAGCAGTTGCGTGAAATGTTAATTCGCGAAATCAGAAAGCAAAAAAAACCTTTTGGGATGATTGTGTATGAAACTTCGGGTGGCGAAACCGATACAAGTAGTTATGATTTCCAAGCTTTCTCGGGCGAAATTTCGTTTGCCGCTCTTTTGTTTCCTGATGGTCGAGAAGTGATTGTACGAGGTGTAAATTTTGTAAGCACACCTCTTCAAGCTTTAAGTAATATTATTGCGGTTGGAAACGAACAGCAGTTAGAGAATCATTTTTGCGGAGCAGAATCAGGTTTTATTCCTGTAAGCACAATTGCTCCAGCGATATTGCTTAAATCTTTGGAATTACAAGCAAAAGACGAAGCCCTTGTTACTCAGCATATTTTGCCAAAACCTAAGCGTTCTAGACCTAGAAATCGTAAGTTCAAGCGCACCAAATCACGCTCTTAACTCATCTTCTATTAAAAGAGGGTGTTTTTAGGGGGAAATTCGCAGTGGTAGTAGGTTTTCGACGCAGCACGGTTACACTAGGCCAGGACTTCTTGCAGTCTAAGCCTGTTACTAACAACAGTCGAGCACTATCCACATCAGCTCCAATTCCATCAAAAGAGCAATTTACAACTGATGACGTTTCAGTTTTAGTTCTGAATTCAAGCCACGAGATGGCTAAAGAAATTACTCTACAACTTACTTTAAAAATTCCTGGTTGCTCGATTCAGTATGCTCCAACAATTCAACTTGCTAAGTGGATGCTAAGTCGAAAAAAAATTGATTTAATTGTTGCAAGTCCAGTATTGCCAGATGGATCTGTTACAATACTTCAATCAGCTTTGTTGGAATTAGAAAATCCTCCTGACTTAGTTGTGGTTGGTGCTCTTAATATTACCAATGCTGAAGCGTTATCAACTATGGGTTATGAATACTCAAGACTTCACAGAATTGATAAATCAGCTCAAATTCAAAATCAGACTTTACCTATAATTCATAAAAGAAACGTATCAGAGCATATTCGTTCTCTTGGAGCTGATCTAAGAAATGATCTAAACAATCCTTTGCAGGAAATTGTTGCTATGGTTTTTGTTGCTAAAGCTAGCGGAGAATCTAGTGCTACTAGCACAGCATTAGAAGCTATTGATAAAGCTGCTCAAAACTTAGCAGGAGTTGTAAAAGGGTTAGAAACAAGGATACTAGGAGCTGTCCTTTAGTAGTTAAGAACCTAATAGGGCTACTGTTCCATCTCTTCTAAATCATCCAAGCTATAACGAGTCATTGGTTTTCCGTCGTAATAAGCACGATACCAATTTGCGGACTTTTTAAGTGCTTGATCTAAATTTAAGATAGGACGCCATTTAAGCTCGTTATACGCAAGTGAACTATCAAGTCGTAAAAAATTAGCTTCGTGAAGTTTTGCTTGTTGAGATTGGTTTTCAAGTTCCCAGCTAGCAGAAGATCCCCAATGTTTGCAAAGCTCGCTTACGATATATGAAACTGGCTGCGTATCAAGATGACTTGGTCCAAAGTTGTATCCTTTAGAAAATGATTTGTGATCTTTGTTTAACTCTTGAGCAAGAATGATGTACCCCCTTAGTGCTTCAAGAACATGTTGCCAAGGTCTAATAGCATTAGGATTTCTAACTATGACTTTTGATTTTTTAGAAAATGCCACCATACAATCAGGAACAAGTCTATCTAAAGCCCAATCTCCACCACCAATGACATTCCCAGCACGAACGGAAGCTAGCCCAATATTGTTGTAGTATGAGCTTCTATATGCAGATGCTACGATTTCTGCACACCCTTTACTGGCGCTATAAGGGTCTTTTCCGCCAAAAGCATCATTTTCTCTGTAAGCGTATGCCCATTCTTTATTTTCGTAGCATTTATCACTTGTA
>JBILET010000116.1:0-5137 GCA_044351935.1 Bdellovibrionota bacterium | reverse complement strand
AAGTTGTAAGGCGTTTGGCTTCAGTCTCCTTCGAGCAGTGGATTAAGAATCATCCCGATACTGTCGAGATTCAGTAATGATTCTCGGTTACCTTTTCCCATGATGCAATACGATATCAAGTAAAACAGGGCATGCTTGTCCATTTAGTGTGGCTGCACAGTCTCTAAGAGATGGATTTAAAAGTTCAGGGATTGAAATTGCGCACTTTAGTCCCAATCTAAGGCCGAATCACCAACTAAGCCCTGGTAGAGCAATTTTGATCTACAAAATTTGGAAAGATTTTGAACAATCCCAAGCTAAACATCCCGAAAGCCTTGGATTATTATGTAAAACAGAAGATCGACAGTACAAACCAGCAGCAATAGAAAATATAAGAAACATTTCACAAATATCTAGTTCTTTATACGTAACATTTTATAAATTAATAGCAGATCTCCAAAATTGCCAAGAAGAACCGTTTAGCACCGTTTATAAAGATCATCATAGGCGTTTTAATACTGATTTATTAATGATGCCTTCCGAGACAGTGGAATCTGATTTACTTCGAGGAGTTAGCACGGCAACTAATATTATTTTCAGGTCATATAATGCTTTGACTCAACTGCTACTTGACGAAGCTAGTAGTACAGACGAAAGCAGGAGAACACTTGCATTAGAAGCTATTACCTCAGAAGAAAAGTTTAAGCAGTTCATCCAAGATTGTGCAAGGTTACCTTCGATTCTTGCGCTTACATCAATATCGACTATCAACTCGATAGAAGACTCAATGTATGTGACCGATACTATCCTAAAGCGCTCATTTACTCTGCGTGTTTCAGATGGCAGATTTATTCCCGAAACTTCTGAATACGGAAATAAGATCATTCAAAGTAGTATCCATCATACCTACGATTTATTTACTGGATGTCCAGCCGGATATTCCGTAAAAGAATTAAATTCCCACTTAAAAAATGAGTTTGGCTTCGCTGATAATTTACTTACTCCTCACACTCAAAACGAAAGCGCTTCTACAACATTACGAGCACTGCTTAATTGGGGCACACAAGCTGTATCTTATTTCGCCAGAGCAGGACTTGAAGCAAGAATTACTGAACAAGATTACCCCTTAAAAGCTGGATAAATTTTCGTACTTCGTCACCAAACTGAAGAATCCCTAAATCTGGATCCGAAACTAATATTCTATCACCAGCGGAAACTTCTTTAGAATCATCTAGTTGATATAAAAAATCTAAACCTGGATGCGCACGTTTTGAATTTAGATCACAGCTATCGTATGTATAAGCAGCAGTATCAGCTTGATAGAAAATTACATGAATATTAAAAAGCTCCTCAGCGGTAATTCCTAATTGTTGCGCACGATTACTAATGTCTTTGATTACACTTATCGATGCATCAACTATCTGGTCGTTTAACGATTTAAATTGAACAATTTGCTGAAAATCAATTAATTCAGCTGTAGCAAGTGGTTCTATTAAAGCTTTTTCTCGAATTTGAGTCCTCTGGTCGACAGTAGCAAATTTTTCAACGCACGAAATCACAAATTTACCTATTACATCATTCTGTATGACTGATAAAATAATTTCTAATTCATTTTCGGACATGGGTAAGATATCTTTAAATTGTCTTATTACCGAAACATTAAAAATATGCTGCTCAGATTTTTCATCTGGCAATGATTTTCCTAAATCATGAAATAGAAGCCCTGCTAAAATTGCAGGTTTAGAAACAGGAAGATTTAATTTTGAATTACTCAAATAAAAATTAAACTGATCCAACACCATTGATGTATGTTCTCTAATTGAATATCCCTCCAGAATCCTCGCATCTTGATCAAGCAACAATTGCAATGCCGGAACTTGTTCTATCGAAGCTATTATTGCAGATGTTTCATTGTGGTCTAAGTTTAATTGATCCAATAAATTTTTTTTGGCTGTTTCACATACAGAATCTTGTAGAGACTTTTGTAATAGTTCTGTGTACAGACACCTAAGCTGCTCGCGATTAATAACAGAAGGTGGTTTCAGATTGCATTGTTGTGTCGCTAAAGTTTGGGTCATGTTAACTCCTATTTATGTGTTAATATGACTAATAGGATTTTTGACATAATAAGACAAAAATATATAATTATTAACAATATATAATAGTAGTTTATGAATATTTTGATAAAAATCTGCATTTGCTATTAGCCTATCCATGGGGGTAATTTTTGCCCTATTTGAAGCATGTGCGTATTATGTGAATCAAATGAAGCGATTTATATTTCTACTTGTAATAATAGTTGGGCTTGTTGTTTTGCTATCTTATCAAGCAACAAAAAGTGCGGCTTCTGCAGTCTTTATACCCTCTGCCCTGAAGGAATCGAGCAAAGATATTCAGCGTATAAGAGTCGCGGGGAAAGTAGCCAATGCTCCTATCGATTATCAAACTGATCCAAATATGAAACTTACTTTTAATTTGCGCGATACTGACAAACCTGACTCAGAAGGCGTACCTGTTATTTATTTGGGACTAAAACCGGATATGTTTGCTGTCGGCCGAGATGTCATAATCGATGGAGACTTCATAGGGGGCACTGTCCAAGCAACAAATTTACTCACTCAATGTCCATCAAAATACGAACCTCCAACACCTACTAAGTAATTTAAAATGAATATAAATATCATTGGGAATTTTTCTCTTTTTATTGCGCTGCTATTTTCTATCTTTGCTTCAATTATTGGATATATAGGAGCACTCAAATCTAAAACTGGCTTCATTGAGTCTGCTTCGCGAGCATCAATTGCAGCTTGGCTTTGCTGCACAGCTTCTATATTAACTCTTGGTTTTGGGTTCCTTACCGATAACTACATAAATCATTACATATGGCAGTTTTCAAATCGTGGAATGCCAACTATCTACAAATTCACTGCTATATGGGGAGGTATGAATGGCTCGATGTTGTTTTGGGGTTGGCTTCTTACAACATTTGCAGCTCTACTTGCTTTATATCGTCATAAATATAATTCAACAGTTTACTCATTTGCACTTCCTGTACAGATGTGGGCGCAGATATTTTTCCTTGGAACTACAGCTTTCTTCACAAATCCATTCGAATATATTAAAGCTGATTTTATTCCGCCCGATGGCAACGGATTAAATCCTTTATTACAAAATCCATACATGGCCATTCATCCACCGATGTTATATATCGGTTTTACTTTATTCTCGGTTCCATTTGCTTTATGTATGGGTTCCTTGCTTGGTCGATTAAGTGGGAACGAATGGTTAATTGCTAGCAGAAAATGGTCTCTGTATGCATGGAGTGTTTTAAGTGCAGGTATAATTCTAGGTGGTTTTTGGGCGTATGTAGAATTAGGTTGGGGTGGTTTTTGGGCCTGGGATCCAGTTGAGAACGCTTCGTTTCTTCCTTGGCTTACTGGTACGGCACTTATTCATTCAGTTCTAATACAAGAACGTAAAGGAATGCTTAAAGCGTGGAATGTATTCCTAGTCTCATCGACATATCTTTTAACAATTTTCGGAACCTTTTTAACTCGTTCAGGTATTGTTCAAAGTGTACATGCATTTGCATCAACACATGTTGGAGAAGTTTTTCTTGGGTATCTTGCGATAATGATAGTGTTTGTTGCGATTGTAATGTTCTTAAACAGAAAATCGTTAGTTCCTCAAAAACAACTAGAAAGTATCTTGTCGAGAGAAGCTGCATTCCTTCTTAACAATCTAATCTTTCTATCCATCTGTTTTGCAACGATTTGGGGGGTCATGTTTCCCGTTTTATCGGAAGCAATCACCGGATCTAAGCAAACTGTAAGTGCTCCTTTTTTCAATAAAGTAAACGTTCCGCTATTTATGCTGATGCTTTTACTTATGGGCATCGGAACTCTAATTGCTTGGAGGAAAGCTAGCTTATCTAGCATCCGTAAAACATTTTTAGCTCCGTTTCTTTTTTCATCTGCCGTTGCTGCTGTTCTTGCTTGGGCAGGTATCACAAGTGTCTGGGCAGTAATATCTTACAGTTTATGCTTTTTCGTTTTCCTAACTCTTATGACTGAAACATACAGAGGTATCAGAACACAATCAGCTAGCAATCCATCTAAATCTATTGCATCGAGTACAGTTTCTTTATTCCAAAAACACAGTAGAAGGTATGGTGGATACTTAGTCCACTTAGGGGTGCTGATAATGACTATATCGATTACTGCATCAATGGCTCATAAGTTTGAAAAAGAGTTTACTCTTGAGCGAGGCGAGTCTATTTCGGTCGGGCGATTTACTCTTACGCTGGATAAAATATACGAAAACCAAAATTCAAATTATCAGGCGTTACTTGCCAATGTATCTGTTAAACGAATTAAAGATGGAGTATTAACTTCTGTTTTGACTCCCGAGATTCGATATTTCTTAGTTAAGAAAGAAACCACTAGCGAAGTTGCTCTGCAAGTTGGAGCTCGAGAAGATTTATACTTAGTTCTTGCAGGATTAAGTGAAGATGAAAAATCTGCTTCGTTTAAAATATATATTAACCCTCTTCAAATGTGGCTTTGGGTTGGTGCAGTTATAATGGTAGGTGGCGGATTACTAATTGCGTCACCTTTAGTTCAAGGTAGAATTCATAACAATTAATTATATGACAATAAGCTTAATTTTTCTTTCGTGTACTTTTTGTCTTATTCTAATTTGGGCTATTTCCCCTCTTTTACAACAAGGCACCAATGAGCCATCCACAAAACCTGGGATTTCATACCTCATTGAAGCTAAAAATAAGCTATTAGAAGAATTCCGAGATTTAGAGTTTGATCATCAACTTAACAAAATGTCCTATGATGATTATCAAGAACAACGTAAAATTGTACTTCAAGATCTAAAGACTGTTTACGATAAATTAGATAATTTAACCCCCATCGATGAGCAATCAAAGTCCCCTACTTGAGTTAAAGAACATCTCGAAGAAACTAGGTCATCGCAATATTATTAGCGATTTATCATTAACTATTGGCAATTCTTCTACGACTCTAATTACAGGAGAAAATGGCGCAGGTAAAACCACCCTTTTAAAAATTGCTGCTAATCTACTTTCAATTGATAGCGGAGTCATTCACCGTAATAATTTGCACTCAGTTTATTATGTAGGCAACTC
>JBILET010000117.1:0-5137 GCA_044351935.1 Bdellovibrionota bacterium | reverse complement strand
ACGACCACGGTGCCGGCATGGGCGGAATGGGTGGAATGGGCGGAATGGGAATGTAATTCACATTCCGAATGTGAATTTCCAGACTGCTTGAAAACACTTTTTCAAGCCAAAATAAAAAGCCGCTTCCTTGTTATGCAAGGGGCGGCTTTTTTGTTTAATAAAAAGAAACTTTTTACAATCTCCATCGATATAGCTATTGCAAGCTTACACCAGCTATTGCAAGCTTACACCAGTCTTGCCTAAGTGTTTACGCAAAGCTGGAATTCCACTAAATCTAAATCTTACCATTACAAAAGAAGATCGCCCGAAACTTCAAGCCTATATCGCATCGCCTATCAAGAACGACAAAATCTAGAATACCAGTGGGAGCAGAACGTTCAGCAAAAGTTTGGTGCTCTTAGATTCGAAGTCCTAGATGCAATCGATAAATATCTAAATTGCGGTATTCTACTTCATGGCTGCGCAAGAATACTTTGCGATACGTGCAAACACAGCACAGTGGTTGCATTCTCTTGTAAGCGCCGTGGGATTTGCCCATCTTGCGATACAAAACGAGCTTTAATATTTGCAGAACACCTACATTCAGAAATCCTAAAGCCAGTAGCTCACAGACACGTTGTGTTTTCTCTACCCAAGCGTATTAGAGTCTTCTTTAAGTACAATAGATTTCTTGGAAGTATCTTATTTAAATCAGCCTGAGAAACTCTGCTAGAGCTATACCAAATAGTTGGTGCTGGGATTCCTGGTGCTGCCCTGACATTCCAAACCGCTGGTGAATCCTTAAACTTTAACCCTCATATTCACGGCATTGTTACTTCAGGGACTTTTGACGGGGATAGCTTCTATGAATTACCAGCTATTGATAATCAATCACTACAAGATTTGTTTACCCATAAAGTTCTAAAAGCACTTCTTCATAAAGAACTTATTACTCAAGATAATATCGATTACCTAATGTCGCAAAAACACACAGGCTTTAGCGCTTGGATGGGGGAAAGAGTCGATCCGACTGATGAATCATTTCGACTTTTTCTTGCTAGATACATCAATAGAGGACCTGTAGCTAATTCGAAAATACAAATTGATGACGACATTGTTACTTACATCACAGAAAAAGATTCTAAAACCCACGAATTTTCTGCACTAGAATTCTTAGCTAGGGTTACTGCTCATATCCCTAACAAGTGGGAATCCACTACTAGGTATTATGGTGCTTACTCCTCTAGGACTAGATCTGTTCAAAAGAAACGGTTAATTGAAAATCCAGAAACGAAATCAGAAACGACTTTCATCCCCTGCTCTTTGGAGCCTAAAACTATCAGAAAATCTTCCAAATCCTGGGCATCCCTAATCAAACGAGTATTCGAAGTCGACCCGCTGATTTGTCCAAAGTGTAGTGCCACTATGCGGGTTGTCTCTTTCATCACTGATTCCAACGAAGTTAACAGGCTTCTTAAAAATCTTGGGATTCCTGCTTGGGCTGTACCTGAACCCATTAAGTCAAATGCTCCCCCAAGCAGTGGACCTACTATTATTCCTTATGATGAGTGATTCTCTTTAAAGCTATATTGAAGGGCAAAATGCCAATTCGATATCCCCTGCTTTGAAACTAATTGTTCAACCAAAATTCAATAGCTTAGCAACTTTTCCGTAATTTCAAAACATCCACTGTAAATTAACCAAATTGTATCAACTGATGGTTACTCGATACTAATGTGACTTTTTAGCTGACTTGCCACCCTCTCAAACTAAAATTGGCGTCGGTTGGAGTTTGGATTTTTCTTACCGGTTCTGAAACAATTTATTTAAGAAAAATTGTAGCAGTTGGTTGGTGTTATTATAGAAAGTGGAATGATACTGGTAGAAATGACGAGGATTCATATGAAAAATGTATTCAGACATTTTCAAAAGCTCATTCTTTTGTAATGCAGAATCTTGAAGACATTTCTGCTGAAAGAGCAGCACAAGCAGTCGAGGGGCTAGTTGGGGTGCTTGTGGAAGGACAAAGATTCCAAGAAGCATCGATACATTATGAAACACTACTTCTTTTAAATACTAGATTAGAGGACTTTGGTATGGCACTGCGGGCAAAAGAGCAAGCCATGACATGTCAGATTGCATGTTTAAGAAATACAGGTAGATTTGAAGAGGCCTTAAAATTAGCTTCAGAAGGAGTCTTAATTTCGGCAGAAGGTCGACATAAGTTAGGCCATTATTTCCTTTTTTTAGAAGCACTAGTCAAAGCAGATTTGGTAGAGTCACCGCATTATCAGCAACAGCGTGATGCATCACTAAAATATATTATTGATTACATGACTGGCCCAATTACTTCGTTGTCTCATCAACAAGTTATAGATGAGATATTTAAAGAATCCGAGGCATCAAGGAATTTTCTAAGAAAATCATTTCCACAAATCCCGTAGAAAAAACTCATAAATTCTTTATTTGGTTATAAAATCCAACTTAGCTTAAATTAATCTTGAAGCAGAAAAATGAATAAATTACATTCTCTGACATAAGGAATTTACCTGTATTGTCTGGCAAGCAAGATCATAGAACGCTAAAGGTTCTTTTATAGAGAGTTGGTTGATTTATCACAGGTAAAAATAATTTTTCTCAAATGAGATTCTTAGTCAAAACGTGAATAAATTCACCTATAGTGTTATCTTTGAGTTATGCGGACCGTGAAATAATAGCATTGGTTACTCACCCAAAAGAGAGACGACAGGGCACGGGGTCATCGGTAAATTTTAAGGATTTAAGACGTATATTCATTGAACGTGTACTCGAGAAACGAAGGCCAGAAGACTCGAGCGGAACGCCGCAAACTTTCAGAGTGACAGCTGAAAACGATAAACCCCATACAAAAGTGATAAGTCGCCGCGTGCGCTGAAGTAGTATGAGGCTTAAATATGGGTAGTTGCTGATTTACTCACAGGTAAATCCCTAGAGGGCCCCTTTTTGTGCATTTTATACAATTTTAAGTTACAAAATTTAAACAGAATTTATGAATAACTTAATTTGATTACGAGGCGAATAACACTTACTCTATATGTGCCGACCAAAACACAAAGGGTTTTTTATTCGCATTCTTTCGGGGGTGTGAGTTCGAGATGCTTTAGTGCTGGCGGAGGAGTATATGAATCAGCTTAGCAGGATCTTGCTCGCGATATTTTTGATCGTGAGCTGTTCGATGGCGCAAGCCGTCACCTTGGGTGAAACGATTATCGGCGAAAGCGAAGATCCCGTCTTCACTTTCACCAACTCGCAACTCTCGATGGGCTTCGATCCCATCAATGACACGCAATGGCTGGTCGATGCCACATCAACTGCTCAAGGATTCTACTTCGAAGGGGTTTCTCTTTCTGGGTGGACCGATTTGGGCAGCGGGATCTTCCAGTCCGGGATCACAAGCGGAACCTTTACTTGGAGAGATGGAACTAACGGCCCAACTTTGTTAACGGGAGTTAACACTGCTGGAGAAGTTGTTTTTAACTCTAATACAGGAATCGCCACTGGGAATCTGACGACAGTCTTGTCGGGGGAAAAGCTATACAGCTTTGATCCAAATTCCGGAACAATAGAGTTTCGGATTGATGGGTTACTGTTCAGTCAAAACCCCGGCACAGTTGGGTTTGAGGCCAACAGTGAAGTTGGTGGTTTTGCCAGAGTAAGCGCACAACCTGTCCCAGAACCAGCAACAATAACGTTGATGGCTGCTGGACTTGTAGGTGCGTTGATTCGACGAAAGAAGGCCAACATCTGATCGCTCTGGGATTAATCAACGACGATTGATCCCCATGACTCTCCGCCGCCATAAACTTAAGCATCACCAGAGGTTCTTTTCTGATGGTTGTTATAATGTTTTGGCGGCATACCCACTTTTTGTGAAAAGAAAATAAATAACTAAATTAAACTTTCACTAATAAAAGTTATGTCACTAAAATTAATTTCGGCCCAATAACAAATTTACCCGTGAGTACATCAATTAATTAAGCTTTCTGATTAATCTAAATCTTTCATGCCTGTGTCAAATGAATTAACTAATTAAAAAGAGAATTTTGACTTTTCGTGATTTTGCTTAGCTTTTGATATAGGTAAATCTTCTTTTACAATTGAACAGGAAATAACAAATTTTAAAATAGCTGCGTCAAAACAAATTGATAAATGTTAACTTATTACTTATATCGCTATATCCTAAGCTCCAAAGCGCTAAACTGAACAACTGCACGCAAAATATCGCTTCTTGTAATTATTCCTATTAAATTATCTTTTTCATCAACAATCGGCATCGAGCCAATTTTTTCACTAAATAAAATAAGTGCGATCTGTCGAATAGGAGTTTCTTTTTTCGCAGTAAGAAGCTTTGGCTTCATAATATCGGAAATTTTTTTTGCTCGTGTTTCTTTTGATTTGTCGCGAAGTAAATCTCGATCTGAAATAACACCAATTGGTTTATTTTGATCGTTAACTACTGGGATGTGTCTAAATCGCTTATCAGTAACTAAGGCCCAAGCAGATTCAATAGAAGATGAACTCTTCATAGTTTGAACAGGAGACGACATGATGTCTTGTGCAGTTAAAATTTTATTTTCATCAGATTTATACTGACCGTATGGGTTATGTTTGAATTGGTGCGGCAAGTGAGCGGCATCTTCGTAGTTTGGCTGATGTATCGTCACTGGATTTGAAGCTGTAGTTGAGTGAACCGAACTAACCTTTTCAACGCCTTTAAAAATTGGAGTCGCTTGTACTTGAGGAGAGTACGCTGCTTTTGATTCGGATGTATACCAGACAAATGTCACTTATCCAGAATATTCCCGAATTGCCACACCGTAAATACAAATCTTTTATTTTAACTAAAACAAGAGTAAAACATATTAGTTATATGACTCATCTACTATCTACTTATGCTCCATATCCATTCGAGGTCATAAAGGCTAACGGATGCTATATTTATGATAAATCTGGCAATGAATATCTAGATTTATATGGTGGACATTGCGTTGCGCTTTTGGGGCATAATCCTAAAATCATTACAGATGCATTAATAGAACAATCACAACAGATTTTCTTTTATTCCATGGCAGCAAATATTCCGATTCGTGAAGAAGCTGCTAAGTCTTTAGCGAAATAT
>JBILET010000343.1:0-2648 GCA_044351935.1 Bdellovibrionota bacterium | reverse complement strand
ATTAAAAACTAAATTTGAAGCAGCTTTAAAAAACCAAGTTACACTAAATGCCAAATCAGATACAGATTTGGAAGCTTCGTTTAATCTTGCATGTAGAAAAGAATTCCTTGCAGCGTTTCCTGATATTCGTTCGCAAATTAATTTTTGTTTTCCGATTGCAATTACACATCTTCTAAATCCTGTATCTATTCCGTGTAGTTTTGGGTTGGACCACTTGCGATCAAATTTTGCCAAAGGAACAAATGATTGTGTGCCATTTGGATCTGTTATTAAAAATTCAATTTTTCCTGGATTTGATTTGCGATATCCATTTATTACAACATAGTGAAGAGAAGAACCTGCGGATACTATTGCCATTGCGTATCCACCAGAATCAATAACTGATATTACAGTCTGTGAAGTTGAATAGTTTCTAATTGATGCTCGCAGCCCAACCGATTCGGTTGCTCGTTTAAGATGAAATGGGCTAGTCCCTAAAATTTTCGAATAGAAAGTTATATGCACTACATGCTGCTGATTGTAATTTTTGCCAAGGGTATTAAAAATCATTCTAAGGCTTGTTGGGCCGCAATTTGAGCCATTTTGGACTAGTTGAGATAAGGGAAGTTTACGGCAAATTGCACTTTGTTGTTTTAGGGGCGCTTGAGAAGGAATCGGTAATGATTTCGGCTGACTAAGTGCTTGGAATACGATTAACTCTAACATCTTCTCAATTGTGATGAGATTATGTTTCTAAAAGAATCTCGTACTAGAAAGGGTATTCTCTTTTTAGGTGCCGTTAATAGTTATTTCCAAAGAAACTCTGGCGTGTTTGTTGAATGGCTTTCTTTGCGAGACAGTGCAAATAAAAGATCACTAAGCCGATTAATGTAAATTAGAATATTTTCATCGACGGATTCTATTTCTTTAAGCGCCCAAAGTTTTCTTTCTGCACGTCTACAGACAGTGCGACATCTGTGTAGTTCGGCATTGATTAGGGTTCCGCCAGGTAGAACAAATGATTTTAACTCTGGGATTCCTTCTAGGGTTTTATCAATTTGTTGTTCCAAAAAGGCAATTTGCTTTGGCGTAATTGTTCGCATTCCACTCCATGTAGTGTTTGCTTTAGTTGCAACAATACTTCCAATATCAAAAAGTTCGTTTTGAATAGTTGATAATAACTCGTTTAATGTTTGATTTGATTGAGCAAGTGTACGAACAACACCTATGTTTGCGTTTAGTTCGTCAATGTCACCGTATGCATCAACTTTAATTGAAGACTTGGCAATCGTGTCGCCACCGACAAGGTGAGTTTGTCCACGGTCTCCGGTTTTTGTGTAAAGTTTATTAATTTTTACCACGTCAAAAATCTCATTCAATTAAAAGTTCTTCAGCAGGCACAGGTTCCATTAAATCGTCCTGTTCAGGATTGAAGTGTCCAGGTCCAGGATTGATATAATCTTGAGGATTTTGCGAATAGTCTTCAGCTGTTTCGCTGTTTAAATTTAGATCACTATCTGATTGTAGAAAACGCGAAACTGGGTCACCGAATATTCTAATGCCAAAATAGGGGCCTAAAAGCAGAAACACCGTTACGATTATGCCGGCTACAGTCAATTTATTCATAATTTGCCTATAAATCAGCTAAAACTAAAATCGCGTTTGAGCCACTAATGCACCTAGGTAGGTTATTATTCATCTAAAAGTTATATTAATCTGCATAATTAGCTAAAACAATAAGCGAATCTAACCGAATATAGTAAGTGCATACATGCATAATTCTGATCTTTCATCATCATTTGGCCAGGCGTCTTCTAACACAGTAGACGACCAGCCTGTTCCTGCCGCAATTACCGATACGGGATGCGAGCGCGATCTTAATGAAGATCGTTATGCTGTTGTTGAATCATCTTCGGGGCTTGCATGGATTTTATGTGATGGAATGGGTGGTGTAACAGGAGGAGAACTCGCTGCGCAATTAGCAATCGAAGCTATGAGGCGCGAGCTTGAAACATCGCCAAAGCGTCCCGTAGATCAAGCAGTTAAAGCATCTATTACCGAAGCTAACAGAGTAATTGCTCTGCGAAGACAAAATCCTGCATTTGCATCAATGGGTACTACAGTTGTTGCTGCAATTTTTATGGGTAGTGAAGTTGGAATTTCTCATGTCGGAGATTCTCGTGCATACTTAATTAGGGATTATTCAATTCAACAATTAACTCACGATCATACTTTGGTTCAGGAAATGGTTGACCGAGGTCAACTTAAATTTGAAGACGCACTGTCTCATCCTCAAGCACACGTATTAACAAAGTGTCTTGGTTCCGAACCTGGACTTGAAGTTGCAACAAAAAAATATTGGGTTTGGGAAACTTCGGAATCAGAAGCAACAGATCTGCTTTTGTTGTGTTCTGATGGTTTATATAGTCATGTATCTGATGCAGAGATCGCAACTATCGCAAGTCGTATGACTCCTCAATCTGCATGTGTTGAGTTAGTTGAATTAGCAAAAAGTAGAGGAGGATTTGATAATATTACTATTGCGATTATTCCTCTTACAGGACAGTTAAAACGGGAACCTCCGGTTGGTTTTGACGAAAACTATGCTGAAAAGAAAGCAAAAAAATTATCTGAGATCAGTAATAAACAAAGTTGGATACGCACTATTT
>JBILET010000243.1:0-3469 GCA_044351935.1 Bdellovibrionota bacterium | reverse complement strand
AAGTCCTTTGTACTCTGGCTTCTCCAACCATAACGGCACGCTTATCATTTATTTCCAAAGTATCGCCAATTTTTAAAGGAATTTTGGGTCCATTTGGATTAATTGGATCTTTTCTAGCAAATCGTTTTCGGTTACCGGCTTCATCAACAATTACAGCATCTGATTGCCTTAAATCCTCTATCGATCCTTGAAGCATCACAGGAGGCCCACCGGTAAGCGAGGCATCATCTAATCCAATTACATTTGTTTGTTGAAAAGACCCGTCTTCAAGTCTAGCTTTAAGTATTCCTTTATACATCGGAACTGCGGAAGCAACGCCTTGGATCCCTCGCACCTGCAAAAGTTTAGTTTCGATCATTGGCTTAAAGTCATCTACATACTGCGCCATTGGATCAACAACCCAAAGATCTGGGTACTTAGTGTCTGTTAAAAAACCAAATGTTCTAGACATAAGCCCAACAAAAATTGAACTTTGTTGAGTAATAATCAAAGCAGATAAAAATACACCGAAAACAAGGCCAAAATATTTACCCCGATTCCCGACTAGCATTTTTAGAGCAATGGTCATCATACAGAAAAATTACTTACTAAATTTAAATTTTCCTTATTGCTTCAAGGGCTGATATGGAGAACTCATATACATGTTTAGAAAGCTGCGATATTTGCTCTTCACTATAATCTAAGTCTGAGTACAATCTTTTATTAATTTGTTGACCATGCTTGTGAAAAAATATCTGACCAAAAACCGAAGATGCACACAACCTTACCGCCATAGAGTCTTGAGGCTGATTAATAATTTCAGAAACAATTCTATTTAGTTCATCAGCTAATGGTTTAACCCAAGTCTTAACAACTTCATCTAATACAGGAGACGGATCCACCATCTCGCGCGCCATAAGAGTGCCCTTCCAAGAAAATTTTCCTGGCATAAGCATCTTTCTTAACATCGCTTCGATATAAAGCTTTAGGCTCTCTTTAGGGCATTCAACCTGATCATACGTTTGCTCGTTTAGCTGACAGTCTACTTCGTGAACATATCTAAAAACTTCCGCATAAAGCTTTTCTTTATCGCCAAAGTGATAGTTTATGGCAGCAACGTTGGCTCCAGCTTTCTCGCAAATGTCTCTAACAGTTGCATCCCGAAATCCTTTGAGGGCAAATACTTCACCGGCAACTTCGATTAACTTTTGTTTGGTCATAAACGCCTTTTTTGCGATTTAAACGATCGATTCAAACACTAGTTTGAACATATTATTTAATAAAGTCAAATGCATCAAAAGCCATATTGGGGTAGGATTTAAGGCTTATGAATGGCGCAGACGTACGAAAAAGTTTCCTAGAATATTTCCAATCCAAACAGCACAGAATTGTATCAAGCTCATCCCTTGTTCCAAACAACGACCCCACCCTATTGTTTAATAACGCAGGCATGAACCAGTTTAAAGACTGCTTTCTTGGTGCTGACAAACGCGATTATGTACGAGCCACAACTTGCCAAAAATGTATGCGAGTTTCTGGCAAACATAACGATCTAGAAAATATCGGAGTAACTGCTCGTCACCATACATTTTTTGAAATGCTCGGAAATTTTTCTTTCGGAGATTATTTCAAAAAAGATGCCATCAAATTTGCTTGGGAGTACATAACTGAAGTTTTAAAACTACCAAAAGAAAGACTGTGGGTAACAATTTTTGAAAACGATGACGAAGCAGGACAACTTTGGCAAAAAGAAACCTCAGTACTTCCAGGAAGAATTTTAAAACTTGGTGAAAAAGATAACTTTTGGGCAATGGGTGATACTGGTCCATGCGGGCCTTGCACCGAGATTCATTACTATCTAGGTGATGATTTAAGCACTCAAAGTGAATCTGGATTTAGACAAGATGACGGTTCGTATTTAGAAATCTGGAATCTTGTATTTATGCAATTTAATCGCGATGCACAAGGAAATCTAAATCCACTACCTGCTCCATCAGTAGATACAGGTATGGGCCTTGAAAGAATAGCAAGCATTCTTCAAGGAAAAAAATCTAACTACGATAGCGATCTTCTGCGAGACTTAATAAAAACAACCGAGCGTATTTCTGGATTTACATACGATGGCTCATCGTACGAAGTTCGCGATCTAAAAACAGATGCAGCATATGCTCGTGATGTTGCAATGAGAGTTATTGCCGATCACAGTCGCACAATTAGTTTTCTAATTGCCGATGGTGTTCTTCCATCAAATGATGGTCGTGGATACGTGCTAAGACGAATCCTTAGACGTGCGGTTCGACATGCTCAAGCTCTAAAATTACATAAACCTTTCTTAAGTGAAGTTTGCGACACTGTAGTTGCCACAATGGGGCAAGCCTATCCCGAGCTAATCGAAAGACATTCGTTAATTAAAAAAATTGTCGAATCCGAAGAGAAAAAATTCCTAGAAACCCTAGATAGTGGCTTGGAAGTTTTAAAGAAAGAAGTCGAAGGACTTCCAAAAGGTGCCCTTTTTTCTGGAAATACTGCATTTTTATTGCATGATACTTTTGGGTTTCCACTAGACCTGACACAAGATGCACTGAAAGCTTACGGAGTTCACGTTGATATTCAAGCTTTCGAAAAAGCAATGAGCCAACAAAAAGCCAGATCACGTGAAGATCGCAAATCAAAAGGAATTAAATTTTCTGCAATAACTGTTAAAGGCGATAAATCTAAATTTATCGGTTATAACAATATTAAAACTGAATCAAATTTAACTTTTGCCGAAATTGCTCAAGGAACGGGCGAGCCAGGTTCGATTGTTCAGATGTTTTTTAAAGAAACACCCTTCTACCCAGAACAAGGTGGTCAAGTTGCCGATACTGGGGATATTTCTTTTATCGAATCTAAATTAGAAGTTATCGACACTCAAAAAGTCGGAGACGGCTACATTGCTCACATCGCCGAAGTAAAAGAAGGAAAGTTCGAAACAAGTTTGATTGGTAAATCTGCTGTGTTATCTGTTGATGCTAACAGAAGAGCAAGAATTGCTGCGCATCACTCTACTACTCACGTAGTACATGCTGCGTTAAGGGATTTATTCGGTGAACACATAAAACAAGCCGGATCGAAAGTAAGTGAAGAATCTTTACGATTTGATTACACACACTTTGACCAAGTAACCGAAAATCAACTTCGAGAAATCGAAGACTACACAAATTCTTACCTGCGAGGAGCTTATCAAGTCGAAACAAAAGAACTCGATATTGATGAAGCTAAAAAAACCGGAGCAGTTGCACTCTTCGGAGAAAAATACGGAAAAACTGTTCGAGTAGTTTTTATGGGCCCAAGATCAATTGAATTCTGTGGAGGAACACACGTTTCATCACTTGGTAATATCGGCCCATTTTCGATCATATCAGAAGGAAGTATTTCTGCTGGAACAAGAAGAATAGAGTGTGTCTCGGGTGACGCAGCAATTGAACTATATCGAGCTCGCGAAAATAAC
>JBILET010000114.1:0-5205 GCA_044351935.1 Bdellovibrionota bacterium | reverse complement strand
CTTCAGTTTACAGTGGAGCTCCTGTTTCTGATCTAGATTCAGCTCTGACAAGAATAGGTAGCCAACAACTTGCAACGCAACTATCAGATCTTACAAATCGTAAAATTATAGTTGATGATGAAGTTTCAGAACTATTTGAAGTTCTTAGATACAACGCGCGAAGAGTTTCAATTGTTTCTTTAATTATCGCCGCTGCTGTTAAGCCTCAATTAACTGTTCAGGTGCGCATGGCTGGATTGATGGCCGAAGCTGGCCATATGGTTGCTTTGTTAAAACTAGGAAAAACTTATTGCGAAGTAGCAAAAGCAAATAGCCGCAAAAACTTACCATTTAGACTTGAAAAAGATCACAAGGTTAATGTTGATACTCTTCGTGTAAATTACCTTAAAAATAAAGGAATGCCTTCAAAGATACTTGTTCCATATGACATGGATATGGAGGTCAAAAACTCAACCGATGTCGATATTCGGGCGTGTGTAAGAAGTGCAATCGAAATGATAGACGCATTTGATACTGGTAAATTTGCTACATATAACCCCGATAAGCCACTACCATCACAAAGCAATCTAAGATTACTAAAGGTTTCTCTTTTGCAGATGGAGAAACTATATAAAACTATATCTGATTACTTAAAAAGAATTGCTGCAGAAGAAGAGCCCGATGGAGCAGCAGTTTTCTTACAAACAGCACAGGAAGAAAGCGTTATCGACCTTAACGAAGGTGCGCCAGATAATTTAAAGGTGCCAAATTATCCTGTTACTATTGTTAAACCTAATAGCCAAGAAAAACTTCAGCCACTAGTAGAGATCTGTTCTGCAGAGAACCCAGACGAAGACGTAAAAAGTAAGGCTATAGATTTTCTTGTATCCAGTGGTTTTTTTAAAAGGGCTGCACTTGTAAAGATTCATCCAGATAGTGATGAAGCTGCAATAATCAATAATGCAGGATTTGATGCTACTCTAAAAAAGAAAATGCTTGTTCAAGATCCACTTTCACCATTCAAAATGTTTAGATCTAAAATAAAGTCATTTAACTCTGAAGCTGGTAAAATCACTGCTCCATTTGGTGCTTCGGCTTATGCTGTTGGGCCAATAGGGGTAACGGCAGATGGATTTCGACTTATATTGTATGCGGATACTGCTGGTATCAAAGGCTTAACACTTGATTTAAGAAGTGTATTTAGGGTCGCGATGAACTTACTTTCTACAAGACTTCAGAAGTAGTTATTAGTTTTTAATAACAATTTTCTGATTCATTAGGTATTTCTGATAAAGCAGAATTTATATTAGAAACCAACCTTAAAGAACTTTTGTTGATTTTTTTAGTAAAATTAGCCGTGCTAGGAAACTCTTTGTTAAGTAATTTTGAAAGAGAAATAATCAAGCCGTTTATGGTATTTGCAGAAGAGGATACCTGAGCTTTTTGGCTAACCGAGGATGACTTTATGCAGTTGATAGATGAGCCCCCAGAGTTGCAAACAGTTGAACTTTCTGGAATTTGAGTCCAAAGCGTTACCCACGAAGCAACATACAGAGAATTAACTTTTTTCATCGCATCTTTTGCAGCGGTAATTGATGAATTTTTCTTTGAAGTACGCAAGATTTTTCGAGTAACTCTATCAGTTAGTTTTTTTAATGAATAAATAGATCCGTCTGCTCCAAATTGTTTTTCAAAATTATTTACTTTTGAACAGACAGGCGTTTGTTGAGGTAGCGGTGTTGGTGTAGGCGAAGGTATAAGAACACGAACAGTTACCGAACTAGAATTTGACTCGATAGGACTTTCGCTTTCTGGATAATATGCAGTGGCATATGCAGTGTTAGTTATGTCTTCAGTGATAACCTTAGAACATGTGTAAATCCAAACATCACCTGGATCAAAATCTGAATTTCCATTACCTGACTGTTCATGACTAAAAATAGCGGGTGAACATAATGGATCTACAATCTGAATATTGACAAGAAAAATATTACCAACGTTAGCAACCGCAAAATAATATGTCACTGTCGTGCCAGGGGATACCATGTTTTGGTCTACTGATTTAGTTAAAGTTATCGGGCTTCCAATTTCAGCTAAAGAAAATTGCAAACAAGAAAGACATATGGCAGCAAAAATAAAAACTAAGCGCAAAATTCTTTTACAAAGCGACATGACGAAACCCTTACAGTGAATAAACAATCTAAAAAGGGTAACTTAATACAAAACGTTAGTAAAAGATTATTAAAGTTATCCAAAGGAAGAATGTGGTAACATATCGATTTTATTGAGGTTATCGGCACGCTAAAATTAATTGTTAATCATAAAGCCTTACACAAACGATTCTATAGTTATAACTAATATTAAGACTTTTAAAAGTTTTAATAACCATGCCGGAACATCATTCAACTGCAAGACTTCAAAATCTCGCCGATCCACCAAAAGCGATTGAAATTGATGAAAACTTTGATTTAAGAAACAGACTTACTCAAATTGAGGCGCCGCAATCAGAAGAAGAGGCAGTTTCTTTGCTTCGTTCCCTTGCGTTTCAACGACAACAAGTATCAAACCAACTTGAACTGTTAAAAAAATTAGATGGATTTAAACCCGAAACTTTTCTGTCTAAGGAAAAACAAGAATTTGTTGAAAAATTTAAAGCTAGGGCTCCTTTTCGTGATGGGGATAGATTTCATAAGAATTTAATAATTAATTTGTTTGAAGACCCGTCAAGTGATGCGCCACTTCCAGCCATTATGGTTGGTATATTTGGTACAGGGTTCTCTTGGGCACTGTTCGTTCCTAAAGTATTTGAAAGTTGTGCACATATGCCACCAGTTGTTCAGTTTGGAGCTGCAGCATTAGCTACAATTGGCACTGCATTTGTATCTTTTTGCTCAATATTAACAACAAGATGGTTAATTCGAACGGGCGAAGATATTGTCACATCGATATATGACCTTGTGACTACTCCGTTTAAAATGATTAAGGCAAGGTCTTTAGATAAATCATTAGGAATAGATAATATTGTAAAAGACTTGGAAGTGATTTCTGAGGCAAAAGAAATATGCGATAAAGATAAACAAAAATTAATTTCTCAAATGATATTAGCTAAACAAAAGCAGATTGAATATTTAGATCAAACAATACATACATTAGCGACTGCAGCGCCCAATAATGACGTAGAAACATTTGGTGCCGTTGTGGCAAGGGGGCTAGAAGTCAAAAATCCAATTTTAACTTCTGATCAAAATCTAGTAGAAGCGATCTTTGAAACAAAAGATGTGTTACCAATTTGTGAAAAAATAATTAAACAATTAACTTCGTCAAAAGATGAAATATTAAGTGGCGTATTTACCCCTTCGGACACAGGAAACCAAAGAGTTAACGCTGCTTTAAATTCTAGACTAATGCAAATTGTTAATAGCTCTGGCGTTAGCAGGATTGAAAAACTTAAAGAATTACACCAAGAAATTACAGGCTTACAAAACGCTTATAAAGAAGTAGGTGATACGGCGATAAATTAATTATGCCACAATATCTAATATCGAGTCTTCAAGTTCGCTAATTGATTTAATTACAGCTGTGTTAGCTTTAACGGCATAAATATCGGTTTTTAGGCCAACCAAATCTTCTACTACAGAGCTATTGTCTGCAGATTGATCAAACTTACTAATCCTTTCGGCGCGCTGGGCAATTGAGTTCTCCGCACGTTTAATTCCCTCTATTGGAGTTTGATATGAAAGAGAGCCACTTTTTAATTTATCAACCATCTTAATAAGCCTAGTATGGATGGAATCGACAGTATTATGGGGTTCTTGAGATAATAATTTGCTGCCTAGGGTAAATATAAGTTATTTTAGTAGTATAAATGGGATTATTTACTATAGTTTCTGCAATAATTTTTCTTAGCTTTGGAACAACGATACTAGTATATCTGTTAAAGCTTATAATATCGGCTCTGCCTATAGGTAATCCCTTTGCAAAATTAAAACAGATGCAAACTGCTAGTATCTTGGCAGAAAACAAAGCTTTAATTTCAGATCTTCAAAAAGCACAAAATAGCGCAGACATTGCACAACTTAGAATTATTCTAAAAAGAATATCTAGCAGCAAAGCCAGTCCACTGGTTGTAGTAGACGAGATCCCAGTCGCCACAGAGTTTTATTTGACTGTATTGGATTGCGCAGTTTTTGTTCTAGAAGAGACATCGGTAAGGTTTAGTGAGTTGCCAAAGTTTGAAGAGTTAATTCAATCTAGAAATGATCTATTAGGCCGTCTGCTAGAAGTTATAAATATAAAAAATAAATTATCCAAACGCCAAAAAGAAGGTGAAAAGCCAAAAGAGTGGGCAGTTAAGGAAGTAAACTCTCAGGAGCAATCTTTAAGAGAGCAGCTAAAAGATAATTTAAAAGAGTTTAAAATTGTCTTAAATAAACTTATTGAAGTCAGCAGCAAACCTGGCAATCACACCAATCATAAGTATCATTAAGATTAAAATGTCAGTCGAAGTTCTTTATCAAGACGAATATATTGCGGCGTATTTTAAGCCCCCTTTAGTGCATTCTGTTCCTGGTGTTAATCCAGGTAGTTTTGTTGAGGAATTAAAAACCCAAAATATTCTTAATGATTTTGGCAAAGATCATCCCGAGGCAGGAATAATAAATCGATTAGATTTTGAAACCTCTGGAGTAATTTTGGCTGCAAAAACAAAAGACAGCTACGAAAAGTTAAGGCTATATACAAAACAAAATCTAATTCAGAAAAATTATATTTTTTTATCAGATAAAACAATCGATAGAAAAACAGCTTGTGAGTTAAGTATTGGTGCAAGAAATCGAAAAAGCGATCATGTGCAAGCAAGGTTAGTTAGCCGCGATAAAGATCGCACAACTGCTGCAAGAACACTTTTTAGTAAAATTGCTTCAACTAATGATTCAAGCTTACATTTATTAGAAGCTGTAATTTATCAAGGACAAAGGCATCAGATTAGAGTTCACGCAAAACACATAGGATGTCCGTTAATAAATGATGTTAAGTATGGTGGCTCCGAATTAGCAAATGTTCCAGATAATATATTTATTTTGCACAATTCTAGGTGTGAATTTACTCACCCATTTTCGGGCCTACAAACTGTAATTTGGGCTAAATTTGATTCAAAAATATTAAATTTTCTCAATAACTTTAATTGGACTTGGCATAAAGAGTTAGATGCTAAAACTGACAGTAAAC
>JBILET010000113.1:0-5218 GCA_044351935.1 Bdellovibrionota bacterium | reverse complement strand
TATTTACTTAATACTAGTAGCAACAGCGTCAAATGCAGCAATAGCAGCTATCACGGCAGTTTCTGAGCGCAATCTGTTTCCGCCTAAGGTAAAAAATTGAGCATTATGCTGCTTAAGTGCCCCTAACTCCTGGGTTGAAAAATCACCTTCTGGGCCAATTAAAACACACACTCCATCGCTCGCTATTTGCGGGTTTAGAACTTGCTGAATTTTACATGCTTGGTCACTTAAAGAGCCCACAAATTTATATACTGAAGGCTCTGCTAGTAAAAAATTATTTAAACTTTCATAAATCTGTACTTGAGGAATCGACGTCCTGGAGCTTTGTTTTGAAGCCTCTAGAGCAATTTTAGTAAATCTATCATTTTTGGCTTTAATTTCTTTGTCGCCTTTTAATTTAACAACACAGTGGTCTGACAAGATTAAAGCTATTTTTCGGACTCCAAGTTCTGTTGCTTTTTCTACTATGAACTCTGTAGCTGCAAGTTTACACATTCCAACAGCTAGCGTATCAACAACGGATTTATATTGTTTGCTATTTAACCTGTTATCTAATTGAACGGTGACTAACTTTGAAACAGATGTAACAAAACTTTGATACTCTGCACCAGAAATAGAGTCGACAACAGTAACCGGATCACCAACACCAATGCGCAATACAGTAGCAAGATGCTTAGAATCTGGCTCTGAAAGAGTAATCTGTGAACCAACCAGCTGTTCTGGTAATCCGGAAAGAGCTAAAAAGACCCTTCTTTCGTGCACAATAAAAAATTATTTAAGCAGCTTTCTTCTTGCGAAGGCCTTCGGATTCAAGACGCTTATAAACTGAAGCAATCTTATCAATACCAACAAAACGCTCCTTACCATCGATAAGGATTGTTGGCGTATCGTAAACTCCTAATTTACGGCCTCTTTTGTAAACACCCTTAACGCGCTCACGCGTATCAGATGAGGAAACTTTGCTTAAGAAATCACCAAGATCAATATCAAGAACATCGCAAAGCTCGTTCATGAAATTTTCTTCATTAGGGTTTTCTCCGCTACCCCACCATTTATCAAAGATTTTGTAGTTGTACTCTTTAAGCACACCAAGATCGTTTGCAATTAAAGCACCGCGAGTTACGCGACTTGGGTCAAATTCATTTTCTGGCCAGCTTTCAGGGAAATGTAAAGGTAACCCCTGCTCCTGAGCAAATCTTTGAGTATCCTCAAAAAGATAAGTCAATTTATCAGGTATGATTCCCGCTGTAGGCATCTGTTGACCAGATGCTTTTGCAGAAAATGGCTGCCATAGGACTTCGACATCAAACGTGTCTTGTAAATCATACAACATATCAAGAGCTACATATGAATAAGGGCTCTGGAAGGAATAGAATATTTCGAGGCTTTTTGTCATAAAAATCACACAACTTGCTGTTTCAAAGACCCTTAGGTTATTGGTTTGGCAGTGATTTTGCAAGGGCGTTAACGTTTTATACGTTTCATTTTCTTTGCAGTTAGGCGATATTTAGCACTATGAAAAGAAGAGAAGAAATGACGTTTGTTGAGCGCCTCTACGTAGTTGAGGCCGTTAAGGGGGTTTTTATTACCTTTGGTAAGCTTTTGAAAAACTTAACATTTCACAGCTTACAGGCTATTGGATTATTTAAATCTGTGCAGGCCGCAGCCTCGATTCACTACCCAAATGAGCGTCGCGAATACCCAGAAAGATACCGTGGTCGTCACAGACTTACTTTATACCCAAATGGCGATATCCGGTGCACAAGTTGTTTCCTTTGCGCCACAGCGTGCCCTGCCAAGTGCATTTATATTGAAGCTGCAGAGCATTCAGATTCTTCTATCGAAAAATTTCCTGCACGATACGAAATCGATACATTACTTTGTATATATTGCGGCTATTGCGTAGAAGCTTGTCCTGTTGACGCTATCAGAATGGATACTGGCCTACATCCAGAAGTTTATCCTCCAGATCCAAGAAACTTTATTGAAGATAAAGAAGTGTTAATGGCCAGATCTAGACAACTAGAAGATATCGGTAAAGATGCTATGTATGAGCGTCATATGGAAAAGATTCAAAACCTTGAAAAGCATCCGTTCCAATCTTAAGCATTTTGGTAAAATTTGTATTATTGCTTCTTATATTTGCGGAGCATTTGCGCCCCAGGCTCATGCACAGCTTGAAGATGTTTTAACATCCACGGTTGAAAACCAAGATTTCCCTACTTGGCTTAAGAGTTCATACTTTTTTACCAAACATAAGCAGTTGCTAGAGAGTTCATTTGTTAAAAAAGATAAAAATCTTAAAGCCGATGAGACGGCACTGAAAATATTAAATAACTATCAAGCAAATATTTCGACCCTAAGTAAAATTGAACTACCATTTAGACTTTTTATTTTTGATGCCAAAGGTAGCTCAAGTAAAATTGATGCGGTTCTAAGAAGGCAATATTTCGCTCAAAGTGATCAGAAATATTCGCAACAGTTCAGAGAAGCCCTTGAGATAAAAAAACCAGAAAGTTTATCTAATTATCGTTGGGTAACATTTAGATTTTTCGACGAAAACCCAGACCGAGTATGGATTAAGTCTGCAATGCTAAAAAAAAGTAGGCCCGTATCATGGTATTTACGCTCTGAGCCTCTTTTTTATTCTGCAATTATTGCTAATGACATATTAGGGCTTAGTGATAAGCTTTCTGATTTCGAAACTGTAATCGAACCAAATCTTGTAACTATTCCAGCAGCAATTAGCGGCCTGGATAGCCTTGCACCGCCTGTAGATTCGCTATCCTCTGAAGGAATGATACCTAGCTTTACTGTATCAGTTAGACAAGCTGTATCGGCTCAACTAACTAGCAAAGACCCATTTGCTAAAGTTGGTCAAATAAAAATTTTAATCGATCGCGCCACTGGTGTTCCGCTGTACAAAGCAATTTTAAATAGAAAAGGTGATGTAATTTCACTTTTAGTACAAGCATTACCACTAGACGCTACCAAAGAAGGTTCCGAACAAAACATCTCTACCCTGCCTACGCTTGCTAGATGGGGCTTTAAAGAAATATTTAGGCCTAAATCACCCGATAACAAAGAGCCCGTTTCAGCTAAAGCTACTATTATGTACGGAGCCCCTATTATAAATGATAAAATTGAATGGGATGAGGAAAGTTTCGATCCTAATCTTTAAGAGCAACGGCTTTTAATTGATTATCACCATTTTTTAACATGTAAGGTGGCACAAATGCCATAAAAGTTGCGTTATCACCTTTTACTTTATCAGTTTGACCAAGAGCAACCATTTTATCGGCCATAGTAATAGCAATGGTTTTTCTGGAGTTATCCATTGGCTGTTTATTTTTATATCTTACAACTCCTGTTAATAAAGCAGGAATATAACCAGGGGATAATTTAAGATTTTTATATTTATCGAATTTATGAATACCAACAGAAATATCTTGCCTTATCAAATCATTAATTTCTTGAATACTTTTTCCAATTAAGTTTTTGCCTGTGAAGTCAGGCTTATAAAATCTTTCATCAAAACCACTATCGCCAAAAAGTTTGGATACGTATTGAATACTTTCTTGCCTATCCATTAACTTAGGATAAGTTAGAACAACTTTTCGTTGATCCCCAACTAGTGGGAAAAAAGTTTTATTATTAGCTTCTTTAATGTTATCAGAAGACAATGACTGCCCGGATAACTTAGTCGAATCAGCTAACGGATCCAAACCATTAAGCGAAAGTAAAGTTGGAAGTATATCAACAGAAGATACATTTTTATCGTTTATTTCGCCTGTCCTGGATAATCCAGGCATAGATATAAAAAACGGCACCGACATTACATCAGAGTAGTTATTGTCTGATGTTCTTCTTGAATACTCGCCTACTTTAAAGCTGCTTCCATGATCGGCAGTGACTGCAACTACAGATTTATCTAGCAAATTTGTGCGTTCTAACACATCTAGAAATTTTACTATTAATTTATCAGCAACAGCTGCCTGCATTAAAAATCTTTGCAGCGCAGTAACTGCAAGTCCTTGAGCATCTTTGGGCCATTGGGCTACATATTCGCGGTCATTACCTATATCGCGGTCTAGAGCATATTTTGAACCATCAGGAAGATATCTATAAGGAACATGTGGGAAGGTAATATGTACTACACTTAAGGGATTAACCCCAGTTGAAGCTACGTTTGAAATATCTTTTTCTAGATCTGCTAAAAACCTATCAAATAAAATTACATCATCAGCATAGTCTTGATTTAAATCTAAACCTTTTCCTGATTTCTTTTTATTTTTAGATTCAGACTTTGGAAGTTCAATAAAGTTCTGCCACTTGCCATCTATAGAAGGCAATGAAGCACGTTGAGATTCCGTGGCAATTCTATGAGCATAAATCACAGCTATATCAGACAATAGCGTTCCAAACCTTACCGAAAAATCTTCTGGTTTTTTAAGTTCAGGGCAAATTGTAGATGGACAAAGATTTGTAACTTGCTCGTATCCAAAAACACGATGGGTTTTTGAAAATAGAGTAAAAATATTTTGTGGGTAATCGGCAACAGAAGGCACTTGAACATGACTAGTACTTGGAAGAACTCCACTTAATATTGCTGGAACGGCTCTTTCTGTCCAAGAAGTAACAGATGAGCCATTTCTAAACCAAGTGCTTAATTGGGAAAGACGATAAAATCCAGGAAATCTTTCTTTGTTAATTTTTTCCGAAGAATCCAAAAGTGAAAACAACGGAAACTCATCGAAGATAATAACAAAAGTTGGTTTGAGTTTAGTTTTGTCAATTTTTTTTAGTTGCTCAGAATTAGCTGCTGTTAAATCAGCGGATAAAAACGAAGCACTTAGTGTAGTCCAAAGAAAAATTACAACGAAAAGAACAGATGCTATGCTGAAAAATCTGAATAACTCGCGAATTTTTGAAACATATATTGCAACATAAGTGCCTACGACTGAAAAAAATGCTGCTAAGTAAATATTTTTTAAATATAGCTCGAATAAAACAATAAAAAGAAAATAAATTGTTAATAAATCAAATCCAGATTCGATGATTAATTTAGCTTTTTGCCATATTGCAGATAACACAGATGCAAAGCTATTAACTACTTCGCGCAACAAAAACAAAATTGCCGGAACCAACAAAGCAAGAACCAATGCAAGGGCAATCACCTCGCTTGGCTGAGCACGGCGAATAACTAAAAATTCAGGGG
>JBILET010000112.1:0-5226 GCA_044351935.1 Bdellovibrionota bacterium | reverse complement strand
AACTAGCACAAATTTTATCGCCGTCCACGCCTGTGCCTTGGCAACAATCACATCTTCCTCGTTTAGAATTAAATGAAAGATCTTCAGGATCTGGTTTTAAAAATCCACGTTGGCAAATTGGACATGCCCTAGTGGAGCTATATAAGCTTTCTGTTCCATCTGGTAGAAGTGTTAAAACAGATCCTCCACCGATGGTTAAACATTGCTCGACGGTTTCTTCTACTGACTTTTTATTTACTGATTTTGGATTAAATTTAGCAATTACATATTCAATGGTGTGAGTTTTAGTTTTTGCTAGCGGTTCATCTAAAAAGTAGCTTGGTTTTGCAATTACTCCATCTACTCTTATTTCTGATATCTCCATCTGCAGAGCTTTTTGAATTACTTCGCGATGGTTACCTTTTTTGGATCGTATAACAGGAGCTAAAATTCTAACTGTAGTGGTAGGGATCTTTAAAATTTGGTCAGTAATTTCAGTTGCGACAAGTGGCTTTATTGGCTCATTAGGGTGATCTGGACAATACTGAGTGCCTGTTTTTGCAAGAAGTAGTCTTAGAAAATTATAAACTTCAGACATTGTGGCGATTGTAGATAACTCGGATGGCTGAAAAGTATGTTGATAAACACAAATCGTTGGGCGAACGTTTTCGATGTGATCTAAATCAGGCTTTGAGAGTTCTTTAATAAATTGACGAGCGTAAGGGGATAAACAATCTAAGTATCTTCGCTGACCTTCTGCATAAATAATGTCTTTGGCTAAGGTCGATTTTCCAGAACCAGAGACTCCTGTTAGTGCTACAATCTTATCCGAAGGAACTGTTACTGTTACATCTTTAAGATTATGTTCTTTTGCGCCTGATATTACTAAATCTTTGGCAGAGGGCTTTGTAGTTAGATAATTCTTAGAATTTTTGGAAGCTTTCCATGGCTTATCACACTTAGATATATAGTCAGATAAATATTGTGCAGTTAGTGAATTTTTATTCTTAGTAAGAATTTGACTTTCACCACAGTAAATCAAGTGACCGCCTTTTGCTCCGCCTTCTGGGCCAAGGTCGATAATCCAATCAGAATTTTGAATTACAGATAAATTATGTTCGATGCATAAAACAGAGTGCCCATCTTTAATTAATCCATCGAACACACTAATTAAATTATCTACGTCTTTAACATGAAGACCAGTAGTAGGCTCATCAAAGATAAATAGTGATTTAGTGTTTTGTTTAGTTTGAAGGTAGGGAACAAGTTTTAATCTTTGTGCTTCACCGCCCGAAAGTTCACTTAACGGATGTCCTAAAGTGCAACTTCCAAGTCCTAAAGATTGTAAGATTTTTAATGGTTCTGTAATTGATGAAGAAAATTGTATGAAAAAATCTAAAGCTTCATCGACAGTCATTAATAAAAAATCTTGAATGGATTTTTCGTTGTACTTAACATCAAGTACTGATGCTTGAAATCTAGATCCTTGGCAAGAATCACAAGGAACTAATACATCACTTAAAAACTGCATGTCTTCTTTGATGAATCCTGCGCCTTCGCATGCAGGGCATCTTCCACCAGCTACGTTAAAACTAAAAGTAGATTTAGTGTATCCTCTTAGTAATGAAGTTTCTGTTCCTGTAAGTAAATCTCGGACTGCATCCCATATTTTAGTGTAAGTTCCAATTGTCGCTCGAGGAGTTTTGCTTAGTGATGATTGATCGACAATTACTATGTCGTTTAATGATTCAAACCCAGAAATACTTTTAAAATTAAAACTTTTTTCTTTTTGTCCTTTGAATTCTAGCCACCCAGAGTATAAAACTTCGGAAGCCAAAGTGCTTTTCCCAGATCCGCTAACGCCTGTTAAGCAAACTAATCTTCCAAGAGGAATTTGAACAGAGAGATCTTTTAAGTTCCTTGCGGTTGCACCATCAATTTTTATTGCAGAGTCTTTTTTGCTAGTTTGTAGTACTGTGCGTGTTTTGGATTTAATCGTAATACCTGGCCACTTGTGAGCAGGATCGTTAAATATAATTTGCCCGCCATTTTTGCCACTTTCGGGGCCAAGCTCGATAATATGTTCTGCACTTGTAATAACATCAGGGTCATGTTCAACAACCAATAAGCTATTACCTTTGGAAGATAAAAGCTTCATTGCTGATAATAGTTTTTCTGAATCATGTGGATGAAGCCCAACGGATGGCTCATCAAGAACAAATTGCGTGGAAACTAAGTCGCTTCCAAGAGCGGTTGTTAAATTTACTCTTTGCGTTTCTCCTCCTGATAATGTTTTTGCAGGTCTATCAAGAGTTAAATAAGAAAGCCCTAAGTTATCTAGGTACTCTAATCTGGCAATAATATTATTAAGAGGATCTTTAATTGACTTAAAAATTGCAGGATTATTTTTGGTGCACTGATTATGCACAGACTTAAACCAATCAAGATTGTCTTTTATAGAGGATGAAAAAACAGAATCAATGCTTTTACCATCGATTCTGTAAGAAAAAGCTGATTGCTTTAATCTGGACCCGTTGCATTCTGGACAAGTTACTTGCTCGCGATATCGTGACAGAAAAACTCGAACATGCATCTTGTAAGTTTTTTTCTCTAACCATTTGAACCAATGATCTACTCCCCAAAAGTCTTTATCTTTGTGAGTAAATAATTTGTTTTTTTGTTCTTCTTTAAGTTTGCTCCACGGTATATTTGTAGGAATTTTATTTTTTTCACAAAATTTAATTAGACTATTAAATTCCCACTCTGCAGATGGGCCAGACCAGCAGCTAATAGCATGCTCTTGCAAAGTTTTAGATATATCAGGGATAACTTTTTGTTTGCTGATTTCTAAAATTGCACCAAATCCTTTGCAAGATTCACAAGCGCCCATAGGATGATTGTACGAGAAAAAATATGCTTTAGGTTTTGGTATAATTTGACCAGTTAGTGGGTTTCTAAAGTCACGATGATAAACTTGTTGTGAAAAATTATTGTTACTTTCAAAAATTACTAATACTTCACCGTTAGTTAAGCTAAACGCTGACTCTATGGATCTTTTAGTAGTCTTTGAAATCTTTGTTGCGGATTTAATTCTATCTAAAACAACAATAACTTCTGGATTTTTGCTAGAAATATTTTTTATATCAAAATCTTCTAGCATCAAAGTAGAGTTTGATTTTATATCCCAAATTCGCGAAAACCCTAGTGTCTTAAGTCTATCGATTTCTGCTTCTTTAAATTTAATATTTAATTTGTATTTTGCAGCAATTATAGCGGTATCAAGTTTTTGTGTGTTAAACTTATTTGTTAAATCGTCACAAACTAAGCTCGGATCCCAAGCGATAAGTTTTTCATTAGTCTGGGGGCAGTACGGCACACTTAGTGCAGTCCAAACTACTTTTAAATAGTCGTTAATATTTGTTAGCGATCCAACAGTTGACCTTGAACCTGTAATTTTATTTCTTTGTTGGATTGCGATTGCTGGGCGTACATTATCTAGTTTTCCGACCGAAGGTTTTTTTACTTTATCGAAAAACTGCCTAGTGTAAGGCGAAAAGGTCTCGATATATCTTCTTTGTCCTTCAGCGTAAACTGTATCAAAAGCTAAAGAAGATTTTCCCGATCCAGATCTACCAGTAATAACAGTAAAACAGTCATGAGGTATATCAAGATTTAAATCTTTTAGATTGTTCTCACTTGCTGCAGTGATAGTTAATACTTGGCTCTGGTTATTCTTTGGCACGAGCTATAGTATATCTTGAATGCATAAGAAATTGGATAGATTAGTCAGCTCTTTTCTGCTGTATTTGTTATTAATATCAATTCCTACAAATCTAGCTTTTGCAACTCCAAGCTGTGATTTAGCAAAACAAGTGTTTCCTGTAGTTCAAAAAATCAGAGGCTTAAATTTTAATGGACAAGTAAAATGTGAGCTTCATGATAAAAATCAAGTGCTTAAATTTGTAACGTCAGAGATCAACAAGGAAGAAGTTAGTAAAAAAGCAAAAAATGTTGAGTTGGTGCTACAAAGTTTGAAAGTAATCCCAAAAGACTTTGATTACCAAAAACAGATGATTGCACTTTATACATCGCAAATTGGTGGGTACTACGATCCTAAATCCAAAAAATATGTAATGGCATCTTGGATGCCAGATTTTGTACAACCTACAGTTGCTTCACATGAATTAACTCATGCTTTGCAGGATAAATATTTTGATCTGCAAAAAATTCTAGATGAAAAAAAATTTAGTAGTGATCAGATTCTAGCAAGAAGCGCTTTGATTGAAGGTGATGCAACAATGACTATGTATGACTATATGGGGTCCATGATGGGTCAGCCCCCGTTACGAGAAAAACCTTCTGTTGAACCTTATATTCTTCAGACAGTGATGGGTATGTATGTTACTGGGAACACAAGCACTGTGCCAAAATTGATAACATCAACTTTAATTTTTCCGTATACATCAGGATTTAGATTTGCGCATTATTTGGCAAGAAACGGAAATGGATATGAGTCCATAGATAAGGCGTTAAAAAATCCACCAACATCAACCAGAGAAATCCTGTTCCCAGATCAATATATTAAGCGGATTGAAAATCCAGAACTAGAATCAAATAGAAAATTAAAACTTGAAAAAGTTAAATCAATCGTTTTAAGGAACAATTCTGATGATAAAGTTTCGGATTCTTTAGGAAGTTTTTTTCTGTCAAATTGGTTATCTTCGTTAAGCATAGATGCCGCCACATCTAACTTATATGCATCAAGATTGTTGATGGATGAAGTAATAATTAATTCTAATAAAACCGTAAATTGGAAAATTTTACTTGATACGGAATTAGATACACAGAACTTTTACAAAAAAATCTGCCCACAGATAATTCAAAATAAATTAAATTGTGAAATTTTATCCCAAGAAGAACTTGAAATTATTGTAATCTCATAGCTCGTTGAATTTAGTTGTGCCTAAATTAAATTTAAACACAGAGCTTAGTGTCGGATATTTAAATTCAAAACCACTATCAATTAGTTTTTTTACACTTAAGTTTGTAGAACTTAAAATAGTTTGCTGAGCCATTTCGCCAAAAACTAGTTTAAGAACAAAAGGCGGGACTGCAAAAATACAAGGACGCTTTAAAGTTTTTGCTAAAATATTACTAAATTGTTTATTGGTAGGTGCTGGTTCAGGAAGTGCCATATTAACAGGGCCTTCAATATTAGGTGTCGCAATTAAATGATAGATTGCATAA
>JBILET010000361.1:0-2508 GCA_044351935.1 Bdellovibrionota bacterium | reverse complement strand
CAAGTTACTCAACTAACTTAAATATCACATTACTGTATTAAGAACGGCTCTTCAGCAGCTGTAGTTTGGTTTGTGGTCTGATTAGTTGTCTGGTTTGTAGTTTGGTTCGTAGTCTGATTAGTCGTCTGGTTTGTTGTTTGATTCGTGGTCTGATTAGTCGTTTGGTTAGTAGTCTGGTTTGTAGTTTGATTCGTAGTCTGATTAGTCGTTTGGTTAGTAGTCTGGTTTGTAGTTTGATTCGTGGTCTGATTAGTCGTTTGGTTAGTTGTCTGGTTTGTAGATTGATTCGTTGTTGTCTGATTAGTTGTAGTCTGATTTGTTGTAGATTGGTTTGTTGTGGTCTGATTAGTTGTAGACTGATTTGTTGTAGATTGGTTCGTCGTTGACTGATTAGTTGTACTTTGATTAGTCGACTGATCCGTTGACTGTTCAATTATAATTACCTGGTTTGTTGTTTGACGGGAACTCTGATTAGTTGTAGTACTTTGGTTTGTAGTAGTACTCTGATTAGTTGTAGTGCTTTGATTAGTTGTAGTGCTTTGATTAGTTGTAGTGCTTTGATTAGTTGTAGTGCTTTGGTTCGTGGTAGTGCTCTGATTAGTTGTAGTACTTTGGTTTGTAGTAGTGCTCTGATTAGTTGTAGTACTTTGGTTTGTGGTAGTACTCTGATTAGTTGTAGTGCTTTGGTTCGTGGTAGTACTTTGATTAGTCGACTGATCCTCGCAACTGCTTCGGGTTCTTATCGCATGAACAGTGATTGGATTGCCGCACGGCTGGCAGAAGCATGTGAATTCTTGGCATTCTGTGTAGATATACGTAGGGCCCAAGTCACACTCTGGTCCAGTATTAGATCTGCACTGGTTTTCGCATTCAGGTTCCCATTCACCGCAAATTCTTTCGTTGCAGCACTGTGCAAGCCAAAGTCCAGGCTCGACTTCTACTGGACAACTACACGCGGCTTCGAATACTGGACAAGCTATCTCAGGACATCTTCCAGAACCAACTTGCGCTCCGCATCTGTTTTCACCATTTGGTCCACGGCAAAAAGCATCAATCTGTGCTCTTACTCTGTCGGCACTTGCTACTGTACAGTCGGATAACCCAAGCACAGAGGGATCTCTTGTATTACATCTAACGTTACAAACACAGTTACCATTACTACAAGAACATCCTTGATTGTGCGCACAGTTACTACAATCAGTAGAACTACAAACTTTCCAAGAACCATCTTGCTGACAACAATCTCTTATCCTTGCACACCAACTAGGAGGATTACTTCCGTTACAACCAGCCCAACTTAAATCATCATTACAATCAGCCAAGGATATTGTGGAAACGGACAAGCACAGAACAATCGAAAAAATAAAGAACAATACACAAGATGTCAGGAATGGTGTTTTATTTTTATACGATTGCATTTAGATTATAGTCTTTTATTTTAATATATATGCTTTTGGTTTGTATAGTAAAAAATAGTACGGCCTATCAATATCAGATAGTTATACCTTAATCGATTGATATTGTTTGATTTTTAAAGGGTAAAAGCCCGATTAAAGCGTGAGCAGAATCGGCTATTGTTACCATTTGTTCAGCGCATTTAGCGTTGTTATTTCGGTTATAACTATTAAGGACTCCTCCCACTCCGTAACAAACTGGGTACTCTTTTAGATCTAAAGACGGAAGAACAACTTTTGAAGCCAACATAGTTCTTAACGCTTCAACATTACCGATAGATTTTAATTTTGCTTTATTTTGATTTTTGGCTAGCGCATTTAGACCATCAAGGCATGGAAGATAGTATGATGGAATTATACTATCTTTAACTTCCTTAGCTAAATCTATATTTATACCATTTATTAGATTATCCATTTTGGTTATTAAATCGCTACTAGCATCATACTTAAGTATGTTTGCACCAATTAATATTGACCAACATCTAGAATGAGGAGTTTCCTTGCCGTCTCCTAATGAACTGATCGCTTCTGCATAAGTTTGCTTGCCATTATGCATGCTCATCAATGCGGCAAGGTAAGAGCCTTTTTTAGGCTCTTCTTTTTTTACTAATGGTGGCATTTCGACAAGTCCTGTTCCTACAGCATACAGACGATCAAATACTTTCTTAGCTAATTTTTTAACCAATTCCATGTTTGCTTCGAATGATTTTTCAGCTTTTCTTTTTTTACTGGCATCACTGTTAGAGTTCGACAGATTGTCCATCAAAGTTTTGTAGTTGGATTCTTGGGATAATATGTACGCCCCGCGCGCATGCTGAAGGCCAATCATTCCGGATAAGATTGCAGATGTTAGTGTTATGTCGTTGTCTCCGAAATCAAATGCTTGTTTTGATAGCTGCAAGTATGCATATCCCAGATAATTTGGATTTCGGTATTTTTCGGCTGCGGACAATACTCCATTTAGTGTAACTAATGGTGGAGTAATATCGGCTTCGACCATTTTATTAAATGCTTGTTGAACTTGGTTTGAGTGATCAGGTGTAGCAAATTGAGG
>JBILET010000111.1:0-5237 GCA_044351935.1 Bdellovibrionota bacterium | reverse complement strand
CCCAAGCTCCACTATATCAAGTTCTCAAAACACTTCAGGATAACCCCTTTGGTATATGTTTAGTTGTCGATGAGGATTCCAAAATTATTGGAACAGTTACAGATGGTGATTGTAGAAGAGCATTACTGAAAGGGAATTCTTTAGAACTAACAGCACAGAATATAATGCATAAAGAATTTGTTGTTGTAGATGAGACATTTTCTTTAGATCAAATCAAAACTTTAATGCGTACAAATGGTGTAGACCAAATACCAGTTGTTAATAGAAAGAATCAAGTAATAGATCTAATTACAGCAAAATCGTTTTACAAACCTCAGCAACGAGATACAGCAGCACTAATTCTAGCAGGTGGCAAAGGTAAAAGGTTACTTCCACTAACCGAGGCTATTCCAAAACCTATGCTTCCAGTTGGGGATAAACCAATGATTGAAAACTTAGTTAGTCAATTAGTAGATAACGGAATTAAGAATATCTATATTTCTATAAATTACCTTGGGCATATAATCAGAGACTATTTTGGCAATGGCGATAAGTTTGGGTGTAATATCGAATACATCACAGAAGATATAGAGCTAGGTACAGCGGGTCCACTTAAAGCACTTAAAGATCGCGCAACTTCACCAGTGCTTGTCGTGAATGGAGACTTGGTCACATCAGTGAATTTTGCTGCTTGTATTGATTTCCATCATTCTAGGAAACATCACCTAACAGTAGCAGTTTCAAACTATGAGCATCAGGTTCCGTTTGGTGTAGTGACCACTAACCAGGATGGAATCATTACGAGTATCCATGAAAAACCTGCCTATTCGTTTTCTGTTAATGCGGGATTATATGCAGTAGAGCCTTTGTTACTGGATTTAATACCAGAAAATACATTTTTCCCGATGACTGATTTAATCGATGCAGCGATGAAAGAAGGATACAAAGTAGGTGCTTTTGCTGTGCATGAAAGTTGGGCTGATGTCGGATTGATGGAACAGTATGTTGCCGTCTCGGCTTGTGCTTACTCATTATAGTTGCAAAAAGACTGATACAAAGTTAAGTTATAAATTTGCTCGTTAATAATTTATAATTCATTGCTAGGAACATCGTGAGCACAGAGAGGATAGATAGAAAAAGAACTCTAGCTGATAAATTTATTTCTAAATCCAGAGAAACTTATTATTCATTGTATGAACCAATTGCATTAGCTTTACAAAGAAGAATCCATGATAAAGAGTATCAGAATAAAAATTCTGAGCCTCTCATCTCTGTTTATATACCTACATATAATAGAGCTGATTTGTTAAAGGAACGTGGTATCCCTACAGTACTTGACCAAGATTATAAAAACTTTGAATTAATAATTATTGGTGACTGCTGCACCGATAATACTGAAGAAGTTGTAAGCTCATTTAATGATTCTAGGATTAAATTTTACAATATTCCTTACAGGAAAAAACGTTATCCTAATATTGTTGAATTACATTGGCTGGCAGGTCCCGTAATAGCTGCCAATGAAGCACTAACAAGAGTACAAGGCACGTGGATTGCTAGACTAGATGATGACGATCTGTGGAGTAAGGATCATTTATCGAGTCTTCTTAATTTTGCTCAAAATGGTGACTTTGAGTTTGTATCGGCTCAAAGTACCAGTATCCGCTATGGTGAAGAGAGCATTGTCCATGGAGTCGGTGCATTAGATCCGTACTATACTCAAAAAGATGCTCCCCCTGGGGTGCCAAATCCTAAAATTGGGGCAACTCAAACTTGGCTATACAGATCGTACCTTAAATTGTTTCGGTATAACATCGACTGTTGGAGGAAGAGCTGGAACAAAGTTAATGACCTAGATATTGGTTATAGAATCTATTTAGCTGGAGCCAGAATTGGATACCTTGAGAAAGTAGTGGCCAGTATTATACCTCGCCCTGGAGAACAAACAGTCGGAATAGATGCCTATAAGCAGGATTCTTCTTCAAAACTAGAGCATTATAAGTTTTAATTCCCGTAAAAGCACATTTTTAAGCTTTCGAAGATAGGAATCGAATGTCATGCTGCAAGCATCTGAATAACAGGGTTATAGTTTATATTCATCATAGTTAGGCTAAATTTATGATACCAATATACGAAATTAGGACGATCCATATTGAAGTTACTAATGCTTGTAATCTTGAATGTGCAAACTGCACAAGGTTTGTGGGTCATCACAAAAAACCATTTATGATGAGCCTTGATACTGTAAGAAAAGCTATTGATTCGTTAGAAGGTTATCCAGGTTCAATAGGTCTTATGGGAGGTGAACCAACTACCCACCCTCAGTTTAGAGAAATTTGCCAAATTTTTAGAGAAATGATTCCTGATAGGACAAAAAGAGAATTATGGACTAATGGTTACAAGTGGAAAGAATACGAAGAAGATATTCTAGCAACTTTCGATAAAGAACGTTGTCACTATAACGATCACACACATGACGATGGAGTACACCAACCACTTCTGATTGCTGCTGAGGATGTTATAGAAGATAAAAAATTGATGTGGAACTTAATCGATAAATGTTGGATACAAACTAGATGGTCTGCTTCGATTACACCAAAGGGTGGATTCTTTTGTGAAGTAGCTGCTGCTAGGGATCATATGTTTGATGGACCTGGTGGTTATCCTATCGAGAAAGGATGGTGGAAGAAAACTCCTGAGCAGTTTAAGGATCAAGTTGAAAGAAGTTGTAAAAGATGTAGTGCCGCTATCCCGATGCCAAGACCTAGTCATAATGCTGCTAACGATCTAGTTTCGCCAAGCGTATACGATGATCTTGTCAAAATAAATTCACCTCGACTCAAGAGGGGGCATGTTGAAATTTTCGATCAAAAGTTTACGCCTGAGCAGGTTGCTGAATATCAGAAAGACTGGACCCCTTGGTCGCATAGACCTTTTAAGCAGAATACCCCTACTGACTTTGACTTTACTCCGGCGCTTAAAGAAGTGCCTCGTCCTAGATCTCTTCAAGTGGTAGACTAGTTCTCGATGCAAAGCCATACGGATATTAGATTGAGTTTAGTTAGTAAGCTAAACGAACAGATTCAGTCTTTAGCTGAAAATGAGCAAGTTTTTGATGACAGTCAAATCCGTTGCCTCATTCATAAAGCTGATGAAAAAGTTTTGGCATGTGCGCTTTTAAATAAAACTAGCCGCACTATATTTAGTGCTTCTAAGGAATCTGGATTTTTCATAGGTGATAAGCAATTAAGTTTTGATGAACCGGCAAATAGGAGAGTCATTGCTTATGGGATGGGAAGCACTAACTATGGACAAAGTGTAGTACCTATTCTTACTAAGTTTGGTTTTGTTGCGACCGAGGCTGATAGTTATGCGAAACTTTTTGAATCAATTATCTCGGGTCAAGCAGAAGTTGCTATTATTTATTCAATGCCATCATTACTTGCCTCCGCAATATCGTTGATGATTAAAGAAGCAGGGGGTGAGAGCATACCAATTTTTGGCAGTCAAGTTGATCTTAGTGCTACTGATGTACAATTGATGATTGGTATACAACGAGAGTTGACAGGTGGGGTTCGGGAAATCGTTAGGCGTAATTTAAAACCGAATTAATTATCTTTATAAAGTACACCGAGCTGATTATTCACAACTAAGAGTACTTTAAGATCAACAAGTCCAATAATACGATCACAACTCGACTCTAAAGATGGGGATAGCACTAGATCCTCAATTATCGATTGAAAAAATTCCTTTTTAAAGAAAAATAAACTAAGCAATTCTAGTGGGTTGTTAAATTGACGAACTATATTACGCAAACAATCCTTAACAGACCTTGTATCACACTTTCCAACTGTATCATCGTAAATAGTACCGCAGTGTTTTGAAAGCCAGGCACCACGTAGCAGCCCATGATATTCACTGGAAGATTTTAATTTATCCAATCCGTCCATTATAAAATTCCCATCTGCGCTGAAGCTGGGGGAATTGATACAAATATAATCATCGCGTATCAAGAGCAGCTTATCTTTAATATCTATAAGGATTTGATTCCAATTTTTTCCGCTCGAATCAATATGTATTTGATTTATATGACTTAAACGTTCGCAGAACACCGATGGAAATATAGATTTTCTTGGCAAAACCAAGATCCTGCATGTACTTGGATTAGAATAATACTCAACACATTTTTGAGAGTTTTTTGCGTCTTCTCTGGACTTGATAAGATTTGTTCTTAATTGCTGGAAAAATTTCTTCTCGTCAGCATCAGTTTTATTAATATCATTTTGATTAGGAGTAGAATAAATTGTCTTATTATTAACAATGCCGTCTAAAATTTGATTAAGAAATCTATCTTTACTATTAATAATATCATCCACTACAGAGGCGGATAGGTCTGCTTGATAATGATCTTTAATTTTAATCGAGTTAAACTTAATAGAGACACGTTCTATATAGGCATAAATAAAACGATACATTTTTTGAAGAATAGCGATATCCAAATCTGATGTTTCTTTTATAAGTTGTGGGATAACTTCTAACCAATTAACATTATATAAGTTGCTAAATGCATTTGTATTCCCAGCCGAGAACGCAGCTTTATCTGAAGCTGCCGTTGATATACCGCGCGCAATGGCTTCCATACTCATAGAGCTAAAAGGAATTATTGCACCAGAGATTAGACGTAGTAATGCATAAGAGCTCATTTCTTCGCCGGGCATTATTATCCGCATGTTAATTGGCGCATTAATAACTGCTCGATAGAAGTTAGAAAGGAATTTATATTCAGGGGCATGAAATTCGTTTCGATTCATATTAGGATGATTGCGAATTACAATATTAACGTCCTTTAATTCGTGAGCTGCTTTCACAATCTGCTCAATCATTGGAATCTGTAGATCACATGTAGCTTCGTCACCAATTTGATCCATTTCAGTTTCAGTTGATGTGAAAATTCCAATTAATGGGTGATTTGATAACCCTAGCTTTGCTTTTACGCAAGAAGCGTCAGTAGAATAAGTTACAAAAGCAGGAACATTAAAATCGTTACCAATTTCTCTTGCGTTTATATAGTTGTTAGATCTTACAAGTTCAGAATATTCTAGAGGAATGTCTTGCCAGATTTTCGCTTGGTCCTTAATAGGATTTTGGCTTGTTATAATTGCGTTGTCATAAAACGAGAAGGTTTGACTAGAAAATCCTCTTTCGTGGGTTATAACCCTAACCCCTTTAGAGCGAAGGAATTCATATGCTGTTCTGTATTG
>JBILET010000005.1:0-16863 GCA_044351935.1 Bdellovibrionota bacterium | reverse complement strand
ACCAGCTTCTAAACGAAATTATCCAGTTAGCGTAAGTTAATTAAGGATAATAGGTATCATCGACAGCTTATACTGGCTCATGGTAATAATATATCCGTGAAAGAGTTTAGCGATGATGAGCTACTAGAACAAATTCCACAAACAAACATCCGAGCGTTGTCTCGGATGTTGTCTATTGTCGAAAATAACAGTAAGCGCGCTAGACCACTTGTAAAAAAACTTTTTAAAAGCACTGGTCGAGCACATATTATCGGTGTGACTGGCTCTCCAGGAGCAGGTAAATCAACACTTGTTGATGGCCTTGCAGTCACGTTACGAAAACAAAATAAAAAAGTTGCTATTTTAGCAATCGATCCATCATCACCATTTAGTGGCGGAGCAATCCTAGGTGATAGAATTCGCATGAATAAAATTAGCGAAGATGGAAAAGTTTATATTCGAAGTATGGCTACTCGAGGCGCCCTTGGTGGATTAGCAAGAGCGACAATTGATGCTATTCAAATATTAGATGCTGCTGGATTTGATACTCTAATAATAGAAACTGTTGGAGTAGGTCAGGCCGAAGTTGATATTGTTCGCATTGCCGATACTTGTATTGTGGTAATGGTTCCTGGGATGGGCGATAGTGTTCAAGCAATTAAAGCAGGAATATTAGAAATCGCCGATGTTTTTGCAGTTAATAAGTCAGATCGTGATGGAGCCGCACACTTAGTAAAAGATTTAAACGTAGTCTTGTCTTTAGCAGAATACTCAGAAGGCGCGTGGCGACCAGAAATAGTCAGCACTATAGCTACAAATGGAACTGGTATAGAAGAGTTGGTAGAAAAACTAAACAAACACCAAGCGTGGCTACAATCTACTTCTGTAGGAGAAGATCGTAAACGTAGAGTACTTCGTGAAATGGTTATAAACCTAACTGGTGATATTGCAATGGATAAAGCGCTTAGGTTTCCAAAAGATCAATTAAATCAAATCGTAGATCAGATTTTAGCTAGGCAGATTGATCCTTATTCTGCGGCAGAGCTTATTTATAATAGCTAAAAAGGGGCACTGTAAATTACAGCACCCCTATTTTTGTTGCAATTGTGATTTCTTTATTTACCAGCGGTTATACCTAATTGCTGAAGCATAGGTGAGTTGGCTGGCATGATATTGTCAGGTAACTTACCATCCCATTTTTCTGCTAATGTTTGCGCTGCTTTTGATTTGGCAATTAATGCTTCCATCTCGGCTTTTTTCTTTAGCGACTCAGAATTCTGGGCAACTAATCTACCGACTTCAGCATCCGATTTTGCTTTATCAATTGCTGTAGCATTGGCTATTTTTGCAGCTTCTTGTTTTGCAATTTCGGTTTTTTTCATGTTTTCTGCAATCACTTGAGCATCAATTGATTTCTGAACTTCAGGGTTTGCATATTTCAAACCTTCTGCTGGGCCTATTGTTTCGATTGTGATTCCACGTTCCATGGCTAATTTCTTAACTTCTGGAGTCAGTTTTGCGAAAATAGCTGGAAGTCCGTTTTGGATCTCGATTCGAGTCATATTTCCGACTGTACCAGATAATAATCCTTGAATATCTGATCTAATGTTTGTATCAACAACTTCGCTTAAACTTCGTTGTCCATGGAAGTATAGATATCTTGCTGCCATAGGTTCATCGATTCTAGCAGTCAGGTTTATACCGAAATAAATTCCCACACCATCCTTACTAGTGACTAATAATGCATCGTTATTGGATTCTTCGTTAGTGTCATTTGCGGAAGTCCACTCGCGTGTAACTAAACCTCTATCAACTTTTATTACAATCGTTGTTGGTACCCATTTGTAATTCCAAGGCATTCTACCTGTAGTTGCTTGACGTTGTTCGATTCCGATTCTTTTTGCAGGAACTTTGCGTGCTTGCAGAAATTTTTCTGATTCAAATTGAGTTTGTTCATCACCTTCCATCGCTATTTTAAAAGCTGTCTGATTTGGCCCAACGTCTTCCCATTTTTCTACTTTTGCAGGGCCACAACCAACAAGTCCTGCCGAAGCTAATCCAATCATAGCTAATACTTTACCAAAGCTAATTTTAGAAAGATCAAATCCATCTGAGTCATGTTCTTGATGTTGGTTACTTTTGGTATTAATTTCGCTCATTCTAAATTTTCCTTTTGTTAAATCGAATTCAAAAAAGTTTATGAGCAAAATGAGAATAGTGTAGGTAAAATTTTTTATTCTTACACTTTTAATTTATCAACCATAATTATTAGTGATGAATTTACATTCTGAATTCGAAGATGAGCATAGTAGTTCAAAATTAATAGATGAATTGCCACAGTCATTTGGGCAAACAGAATCCACCGATAAACTTAGCTCTGCTTCAAAGATAGAAGAAATTCAAACAAATTGTATAAATCTTCTTTGTCAATCATTTGGTTATTCACAAGACCAATTACAGATATTACCGTTGCCTGACTTAAAGAAATTTAAAGGCAAAATTGGATTTAGAATTATCGACGAACAAGCCGTAATTGATGGTGCATTAGATAAGATAGAAATTATTTCGGTGGTAACCGTAAAATCTAAAAGAGACCGAAGTGAATTAATACCGATAATCTATCCTCACCAGCATCCGGACCAAATTGGAAGAAAAATTAAGCATAAAATTGATAGTCAAATAATTGAAAGGTTTGGGGAACCTCCATCAGAGCTAATTAAGTCACGGACCAGACTTTGGTTGGAAAAAAATATCGATTGGATTAAGGAGTCTCCATCACGAATTGTAGCATCGGTTATAGTTGGTCTAGCAATACTAGGGCCAACGTTATGGATGGTTGGCGACATAAGTTCAAAAATAATTAATCAAAATAGGGTGGAATCCCAAAATATTAGGGCAGAAGAGCAAGTTTTATTAGAAGCAGAATCTACAATTAATTCCGTAAGAAATGCAAAAGACCTAGACACAAAAATAGAATATATAGATACATTATTTGAAGATGGTAGACTTGGATATTCATTTTTAACCGAATCACTTGCACGACGCATGAAGTCAGATGATTCAACTCAATCAATTAAGGCTTTAGAAGTTACAGAAGAATTGCTAAAGATTGATCTTCAAAGAATTGATAATCAACCACCTCTGCCACCATTGCGCGGAAGCAGAGATGGTCGATTTTTGTTAGAAATCATCGAGAAAAAGTCATTATCCGCAAAGGACCAAAATTTACGCAGCCGATACCAGTCTGCCTTATTCGAATTAACTAAAATTAATAATCGTAGTTAGTGAAAACTTATTTATTTAGTTCTTAATTTTATAGTTCGAGACCGTACTATATAATCTGAATCTATATCAGAAATTTTCGAGTTACATCGAGCAGTGAATGCAAGTTTACGTAGTGGGTGCAGAACAAAACTAGCCAACCCATTTTTATTGGTGATTTTTGCTTTGGGTGTCTTAATGCCCTTAGTGTTTAGAAAAACTTTGTAGTTTGAGAGTGGCCTGCCAATACCATTGATAGTTGATACAAGAGAACAAGTCACGGTTACTTTTGTACGCGTTGCGTTTGAGGAGATTTTTAATGTTGTTGACCTATTATCAGGGGGGATAGTTGGTGTAGAGGTAGCAGTAGTCGTTGGGGTCATGCTCGGTATTGGTGTGACTGTTGGAGTCGGTAGCGGTGCGTCATATTTTAGCGCCGCTTCAGTATTTACGATTGCGCTTGTACTATTCTTGCCCGAAAGTCCCGAGATAATCGTGCCTGTATTGAGGATTGAATTGATTGCCTGCGAGTAATGGTAGGTAGGATGGTAAGCCATAAGCAAAGCCACGGTGCCTGTAATGTGTGGCGCTGACATTGATGTACCCTGTACATATCCGTATTGATTGTTAGGAAGAGTCGTTAATACTCCGACACCAGGAGCAGAGATGTCTACTGATAAGCCAAAATTTGAAAAACTAGCCTTATTTGCCGCCGAATCTACAGCTCCAACTGAAATAATATTATCAACAGCATAATTTGCTGGGTAAAATGGGTTTGTATCGTTGTTACTTGATTGATTTCCAGCGCCTGCGACAAAGACAATATTAGCAGCCTTGGTTGCTTCTATTGCGGACAGCATTGACTGAGAGTAAGGAAATCCACCATATGAATTGTTCGTTGCGACGATGTTAAATCCAAAATTATTTTTTAATGTCACAAAATAGTTTAAGCAGCTAATTATCGCTGCACCGGATCCTGAACCTGAAGAATTAAAAGCCTTGCATGAGATAATTTTTACACTCCATGCAACACCTGCTAGGCCCCTTGAATTATTTCCCACAGCGCCAAGTATCCCCGAGACATAAGTACCATGTCCATGATCGTCAGTTGGGTCGCTATCATTGTTGAGAGGATCGATTCCGTATATGTCGTCTACAAATCCATTAGAATCATCATCGATTCCATTAGATGATATTTCACTTGGGTTTACCCAAATGTTGGATATTAAATCTGGATGATTGTAGTCAATACCTGTGTCGATAACACCAATATATATATTTGATGAGCCAGTAGTTAAATCCCAAGCAGCGGGAAGATGAAGTCTAGCAGCGCTACTCTCATTGGCAGAATAAACTAAGTTTTGAAGTGTATCATTTGGCGTATTAATAGTTTTGCCTTCCCAATTTGGCTCGCAATAAATTCCTCGTAATGTACGCGCCAAACGCTTAATTGATGGTTCATTACATGGGTTACGTGATTTTAAGAAGCGCTCTGATGATTTAATTATTCTAGAGCTTCTTTTTCGCTTAATTGTAGTTTTAAGAGTTGTATCTGAAAGTTGTTGATAGTCGAGTGAGCCAATATTTCTAATCCTTCTAATGTGATGGTTAAATATTCTTGAGCTCTTAACATTTGTTTGTGCAAAACTTAAAAGAGCTTCATGGCTGAATATTCGTGTATTGTCGGCGTGACAAGCGTTACATTCAAAGTGTATAAGTAGGAACACATAAACTACGAGGAGTCTAAGTATCATCGGAATTTTGTCGGACGATTGTGGGATAAATGTAATGAAGTAGCTCTAAATTTAAACCAATATTTCTACATATAATTCGTAATCATCCATAGTGCTGGTCTATTCAATAAGGCTCAAAAAGTATATTAGAAATTAATCTTTTGGATGTGTAACTATTCGAATTAATTCAATATTCCTATTCCAAGAAGTTTGAGATGAATATCGATATATTATACTAAGATTTTAAGCTCCACCTGACGATATAAACATCTGGGTTAAGTGTGTACATGTATGAAAGAGGTCTAGCAGCCTAATTTCTCAGTATGATGTGGTGGATTCTTACGACTATATTTGCAGTTAGTGCGCTATTTTTCTGGCGTAAATCATCTTTATTGCATGAAAATAAATCACAACAATTCACTATCACCAAACAACAAATCCATCAAATTAAAAACGATTTAACTTCTGTTTGCATTTCGCTAGAAGGGTTGTCGATGACTGGTAAAAATTCTATGCCGGTTGAGCAATTTGATGTCATTACTGCTGCAACTGAATATGCTACACGTCTTAAGCGAACTGTTTGTGAGTTGCTCGAGCTTGAAGCAATTCAAAACAAGCAGTCTGTTTCTGTTCGCGAAACTAAAACTAAATTGTCTGATATTATTAATTACCGAGAGTTTCATTGTTTCGCAGAGTCAATCAAGCAGGTTGCAATTAGCCAATATGGGCCCGAGTTGGTGTTTAACGTTGATAGAGTAAAATTACTACAAGTAGTAGAGAGTTTTGTATATTCAATTAAAGACCATTTTCAATCAGTATCATTTTCTACTAACTTTACCAAATCAGATAATAATGTGATTGGTGAATTAATAGCTGAATTTAATTTGAATGATAATACTTTGGAATTTGAATCATCTTTGAGTTATCAATTTGTTAATAAGATTAGCGATGCAATCGGTTTGCAAAGTCATTTTTCGTTTGATAACAACCAAGCTATTTGGAAACTTGTATTACCACTGCTTTATCTTGAGCAAAAAAACGAGCAAATTTTAGTAGTAAGTCATTCTACCGATTCCCATATCCCCGATATAACCAAAGCGATGGGTCGAGTGGTAACAAGTGTTAACGGCATAGAAGAAGCGCTTTGTGCTATTCAGCAAAATTGTTATAAAACAATTATATTTGATGGTTCCAAAGAATTGGGGCAGCAACTAGCATTGGCAAAAATTATGCGCCATGACTTACATCTTGCTTCTAAAACTGTCTTAATTTCACCCGAAAAAACTGTAAATTCTCAACTGGCCTCTGAGTTCGGAATTGACTCGGTTATGAATGCAGATCAATTAAAAACATATAGTATTTAAGCCATCAGAGGCTTGTCGCCAAGATTGGAATCAAATGATACTATTGGCTCATGGTTACCAAGGAACAAGTTATTGAAGTTATCAAAACAATAGAGGACCCCGAGCTTTTTTTGGATATATGGTTTCTGGGGCTTATCTATCACATAGGTATCGAACCTTCAGAACAAGAAAATAAATCACACGTTAATATCGAGATGACTTTTACATCTCCGATGTGTCCCGCTGGTCCGCAACTAATCGGAGAATTAAAAGAAAAAATCCAAGCAATGGAAAATGTTTCGGGAGTTGATGTAACAGTAGTATTTGTTCCGCCTTGGCAGCCATCTGATGAAGTTAAAGAAACTTTAGGTATCGCTTAATTCAAGAATGACATTATTTGTATACGATCAAGATAGAATTGCATTTGTTGAATCTTTGCGTGGTGCACTAGGTCAGTTATGCACTAGTAGTTTTATCCGAACATTTCGCACTGAGCAGTCTAGTTGGCAGTTAGCTGAAAATCTTTATCAGGATTTAGGTATTTTAGAATTTAGCCAAGATGACTCGTGCACTGTTTTAGATTTAGCTTTAATAGCTAAAGAAATAGGAGCATCTTTAGCCACTGCCAACGTTATCCAATCTGCACTTCTAGAAGGTGTGGCAAAGCGGGTTGTTAACTTAAATTTAAAAGACACACCAGTTTGTTTTGGTTTCGAAACTCCGTCTGGGCAAACACTAAGTTTTGTTCCTTCGAATTCATGCAAGTCGGTAATTGCAATTCCAAATTCTGGATTATTGAGCAGTGACAATTTATCTGTTTATTCTTGTAATTTGAATAATTCATCATTGCATAATTGTTTAGATATAACTGAATTAAGTTTTGCAGCGGAAAAATCTTCTGTTAGTCAAAGTACTCTTTCTAGTGAGCAATCTAGATTTATTAGAAATTCACTATTAATTGTTTTGTCAGCCGAACTTTGTGGAATTGTCGAAAAAATAATGGCGATTACTACTGATTATGTAAAAACTCGAAAGCAATTTGGAGTGCCAATAGGATCTTTTCAAGCGGTTTCTCACCAGCTCTCTGACTGTTATTTAGTAAGCGAAAGTTGCTGGAGTCTTGTTGAATGTGCTGCTGTTGGCATGGATGATTTTACCGTAAAATCTGCAGCTATGTATTGTGCTGAAAATATCCCAGTTGCTCTTGAGACTACTTTGCAACTACATGGAGGTATAGGTTTTACGTGGGAGTATGATCTGCACCTATATCTACGACGAGCTCGAAAAATTGCGGCTCTAATTAATCCTAAAGCATCTGACTATCAACAATTATTATCACTAGCAGTTTAAACGAGGGTTTATGAGAGAATACTTTATCTGGTTAGCTAAAACAGTAACAATTTTATTGCTTATTGTCGTTGTGATACCGCTATTGATTGGTTTAGTAGTTGGTACATCAGCTGTGCTTACATCAAAAGGCGGATCGCACCTGACTGATTTGAAGCCTGGAAATAAAAACATAGCTGTTGTTGAGCTTGTGGGCGAGATTGAGGATACAAAAGAAGTAATCACTCAATTGTATGACAATGCTAACGACCCTTCTATCGCAGGGATTGTTTTGCGTGTGGATTCTCCTGGCGGCCAAGTCGCTCCGTCTCAGGATATTTATCGTGCTGTTGATAAATTAAAATCAAAAAAACCAATTGTTTCTTCAATGGGCTCGGTTGCTGCAAGTGGAGGCTTCTATGCGGCTATTGGTGGTTCTAAAGTATTTGCGCAACCCGGAACTATGACTGGTTCTATAGGTGTTATTATGCAGATTCCAAATGTCGAAAAAGTTTCTCAACTTGTTGGCGTTGATATGATTACTATTCGTAGTGGAACTCTAAAAGATGCAGGAAATATGTTTCGCGCTATGACAAATGAAGAGCGTGCCTACCTAGAAAATGTTACCTCAGAAGTGCATAAACAATTTGTAGCCGACATTGCGAGCGCAAGAAAACTTCCACTCGAGACTGTTAAATCTTTTTCAGATGGTCGAATCATACTTGGCAGTCAAGCTAAAGAGCTTGGGTTGGTTGATGCATTTGGTGATATTAATGATGCTGCAAGAATGGTATTCGAACTTAAAGGACAAAAACTTTCTGATGATGAGCAACCAAACTTAATTTATCACGATGATAAATTCAAAGACCTTAAAAAACTTTTAAGGGCCGCGCAAAGTTTACCAAAATTTTTCACTAGATCTTTTGGTGGTGTACCTGAACTTAGATATCAACTAACTTTCTAGAAGTGATTTCTGAACAAGTCCAAGTAATTCGCTTGAAGCGACTCTCTCTTGTTTTGTTGTGTCGCGATACCTAATAGTAACAGTAGAATCTGTCAGCGTTTGGTGATCGACTGTTATGCAAAATGGTGTACCAACTTCATCGTGTCTAGCATATCTTTTTCCAATAGATTGCTGCTCGTCATAACTTGCGTTAATCCCTGCCTTGAAAAATGTATTAACAATCTTGCGAGCCGCTTCAGGCATTCCATCTTTTTTAAGTAATGGGAGTACTGCTACTTTAATTGGGGCAAGACGAGGGTGAAGTTTTAACAATACACGAGTTTTTTCAGCTCCTTCAGCGTCAACACCAGTTTCTTCAGTGTACGCATCGCACAACAAGGCAAGGACTCCTCTAGTTAATCCAGCCGCAGGTTCGATAACATAAGGAACATATCTATATCCAGGTTTTCCTGTCTCGGGATTGTTTTTTTGCTGGTCGAAATAACTTAACTTAACTCCTGAGTGTTCTGCATGTTTAGTTAGATCGTAGTTCGTTCTAGACGCAACACCCTCTAGTTCATCCCAACCCCATGGGTAGTTATATTCTATGTCAAAGCAGCCATCTGCATAGTGGGCTAGTTCATCAGCTTCGTGTGCACGTAATTTAAAAGCATCTTTATTGTTAGCGTAACCTTGCCACCACTGAAGTCTATAGTTCGACCAAAACTTCATCCATTCACTTTGAGTTCCTGGCTCGCAGAAAAATTCCATTTCCATCTGCTCAAATTCACAAGTCCTAAAAATGAATTTTTCAGTAGTAATTTCGTTTCGAAATGATTTTCCAACTTGAGCAATTCCAAATGGAACTTTCATCGACATGCTTTGTTGAACATTCAAAAACTGAACAAACATGGCTTGCGCTGTTTCAGGGCGCAGATAAAGTGCGCTATCTTTAATAATCTCGTCTAATCTTTCACGAATCGTTTTTCTGTCGGCAGTAGCAAGTTCGCCTTTTTGAATTTCGCCGACTATTGCTTCAATTGGATCTACTGGCCCAATTGAAGTTCTAAACATCAAATTAAATTGTCTTTCATCTGATAGAAGAGTGCTTCCGCAATTAGGGCAAACATAACCGCATTGAGAAACAACAGCGTTCACAACTTCGCCATCATTTTTGCCGCCTTTTCTAAAAGTAACTTTTTCGCCAGGATTTTTTTTAGGAGCTTTATCAGCGCGAAAACGTTCTTTGCAGTTAAGGCAATCAACAAGAGGATCCGAAAATCCAGCCAAGTGGCCACTTGCTTTCCAGACGTTAGGGTGCATAACAATTGATGCATCAATTCCTACAACGTCCTCGCGTTCGTGAACCATGCAACGCCACCATTCTTGAGCGATGTTACGTTTTAGTTCAACGCCAAGGGGACCAAAGTCGTAAGCACTTTTAAGGCCACCATAAATTTCGCTGGATTGAAAAACAAAACCACGGCGTTTACAAAGAGAAACAATTTTTTGAAGAGTATCTAAGCTCATAGTGTAAAATTAAATAAAAGCTAAGACTGTAAGCATAGCAATAAATAGAGCCGCTGGTAAGCAGCGCAGCCACAAATTTTTATTAGAAGCCCAGTTTTGTAGGGCAATTAAAGCTACTGGAAACAGATATGTCTTGGGCAAAGAGGCCAAAAGTGCAAGTGATGAGAAAACTAAGGCACCTATTGTTAATGAGTTTTGCGAGTGCTTAGGGTTAGTTTGAGATAGCCTTAAAGAAGAAGTTATTAGCCCAAATCCAATACTGTAAACAATCGATTGCCAGTCAAAAGCTGTAATGACTAACTGGAACGAAAGTAAACAAGCAATTATCTGATAAGGAACAATAGTTAATAAGACTAGATTATGTTGTTGGCTTCGTTGAAACCGGTATGAAGCAGCTAATAGTAGCAACAAAATAAGAATGGTTTGCGAGACCATTACATTTGCACGATAGTGAAGAAGCACCATCAGTACTCCTACAAAAAGAATCACGCAAAAAAGTATCAGCACTCTTAGAGCTGATTTATACGTTGTATCTGTCTCTGACGGTATAAGGGCTGATATGACATTGCACACAAAGGACCAAACAAGGGTGCTTAGTAGCCATATCAAATAAAGAGCCAAGTATTGGCTTAAATCAATCGGAGCAGGTCTAGAGGTAACTACAAAAAGGCCACCAAAAAGTGGTATACAGTCAGCAAATATGTTCAAAATTTTATTCATTTCTTAATTTCTAGTACCCTTATAACCAATATGCACCAACCAGTTAGCTCTGAAGTCCGAGCGATGTTTTCATCGATTGCTCCTAAGTATGACATTACCAATTTTGCACTAAGTTTTGGTACCCATCATTTGTGGAAGATGTCATTTATTAAGCGTATTCCAATCAGTGCAGCTTCTAGCGTTATGGATCTTGCGTGCGGTACGGGGGATTTAGTTCCGCTGTTAAAAAAACGATTTGCAAAAGATTCAAGTAAGGTTACAGGGGTGGACTTCTGTGAGCCCATGTTGGAAGTGGCGCGAACAAGGTTTCCAGAAGAGCAATTTGTTGTAGGTGATGCCCTTAATCTTAGTTTTCCGGATAATCACTTTGATGTTGTAACTGTTTCTTTTGGAGTAAGAAACTTTGAAGATCTTGATAAAGGTTTAGCAGAAATACATCGCGTGCTTAAACCTGGCGGAGTAATTGCAATATTAGAGTTTGGACAACCTAGTAATTTAATTTTTAGAAGTCTTTACCAGTTTTACTCTAAATACATTATGCCTGTTATCGGAGGAGTATTAACTGGCAATAAAAAAGCATACGAGTATTTGCCTCAAACTGCGGCAGCGTTTCCTTGTGCTGGAAATTTTATTGATAGAATGGATTCTGTTGGGTTTAAGAAATGTTGCTTTGATAGTTATACGTTAGGTATTGCCTATGGTTATTACGGTTTTAAGCTATAAATATTACTTAATATCGTTAATCATATGTACAAAAAGACTTTTTAATTCGGCAAGAAAGTCGGTTTTTCTTTTTTTTGGTGAATAGTGAGCAATTTAATATCTGTTGAGATAAATCTTGTAGTAGTTTTCTCTGTTCCTCATTAATTGGACCTTTTGTAGCCTTTATTGCTTTATACATAATCAGTATATCTAAATTGTGAAATCCGCCACGCTCCCAATCTCGACCTTTAATTGAACCAGTTATATCAAGATAAAGCGCCTCAAAAGATTTTCCGCTTTTATGACCCCAATCTTGACCCTTGGGTACATTGACTAATAAGTGCGCTAAAATATTAGCAGATAAATTTCTAGTAGTATTAAAATATACTTCTAATGCACTTAATCTTTCATTTGGATCTTCAATTTGGTTGAGAATGTCGATGAGGGTGATCTCATCTTTAGAAAAGTTATTTTCCTCAAAAGTGTGGTTTTGACTTGTTAGTATGGACCGAATTAAATCTGATTCGCGCCCAGTTAAACCTTCTCTAGACAAATCTATAATTTCGTTTGGTATGCGAATTATTTTATCACGTATTATCCTAAATATTCTGTCTATAAATGAATCATATCGATCGGAATCATAGAATTGGATAAAGGGATCTAGAAAGCTTTTTAAAAATGTAGTTTTTGCTTCGCTGTTATTGCCATTAAATTCATCTTCAAGAAGTACGGCGAAAACCGAACTTTTATTCCCGAAGATATTATGAAGGAATGACTCTAATTGTTTTTCGAACGATTTATATCTATTTTTATCGTTCATATTATTTGTAAAGATCTGTTCGCAAAAAACAATATCTTTATCTACTGCAATTAGCGCAAATGTATATTCGGCAAGCAAGGTAATCTTGTCGGAAAAATTTGCTAATATAAAGCCTGAGGATTCTTGTAGCTCTGCTTGAGCAATAATCCTGCCATCAAAAATATTAGAGATAACATCTAGTTTTTGTTTGGACCTTTTTTTGTTAATTAATCCTAAGAGTTCTTTTTTGTGATCTTGATTTACCCCCAACTCGTTTAGTATTTCTTCTAGATCTGCAAAATAGGACTGTATATTTACTGGTTGCTTTAGCCCTCTTAGATTCTGTAAGTCGGTAGCAACTTCAAAATGAACGTCAGGTATTTCCTGTTGAAACGATAAATTTTGGGTCATCAAATAAATATCTACCTATTTGGATTATGGTAGGTGGCAGTAAAACTGTAAGGAATCTAATCAAATAACTTAACAAGTTTTGCATTGTCAGAACGAAAGATAATATCGTCGTCTGTATAATTTAGCCCCCTTATACAGCCTTTTTCTTTCGAAGGCAGGACTATATAACGAATATTTCTAACTGCCATCCAACGAAGATCCAAGTCCCTGCAAACTTTTTTCTTGTAGATTTCTGATGAGTAATCATCGCTACCTTGTCCGTAAAAAAAAGCTAAAGGGAATGTTTGATACAAAGGTAGTATGCGGGTAGCGCCAATAGGAAAAATCCACTTCTCGCCGTTTATAAAGTCAGGAGCATTGGGGATTAAGATCTTAGGAATAGATTTGAAGTCTGTTGGCCTGTTGTTTGCGACATACTCTTTATATTGAGTCTGCATATATGCAAATAATTTTTCATCATCGTGCGAAATAATCGGACAACATTCGCAATATTCCTGACGCGGTTTTATATTAATCAATCCGATTTGATCTCGTTTATCGTTAATATTCTGAAAATTAAATAAAAAGAAGCTAGTTAGTGCAAAAAAGCCAAGATTGTTATCGTTAATTGATTTTACTGTCAGAGCGATAAGTATGATTAGCCATAAAGTTATAAATTGATACATTGAAAAACCAAAGTATGGAATCAGTAGCGCTCCTCCAGGAGCTACTGAAGACAGCTTATATAGAATCGGGCTAATAAAATGAGCTAAACAAATAAGTAGTGGCAACGCCGTAACGATGACTAGGTTACGTATGTCTCGATTAATAAGACAATGCATCAAAGATACTCCAAGAAGAGTTGCTAAAATGGCAAATGCCCAATCACCCAACAAAGGTGGAATAAAGTTTGGAAACGAGATGTTTGCCAACAAAGTCTGTGCTTGATTATCTGTAATTTGTGATTGGCTTATAGTGTAAGTGGCAAGTATTTTAAAATAGTATGGGTCTATTAAAATTAGGAATATCGAAACTAAAATTATCGTTGATATTAAATAGATAATTCTTAAACTAAAATTAGAAATCATCTGCCAGATAATCCTAATGATAACAAGTAGTCCAGGAATAATTGGTAATATAGGGTTTATATATGCCAAAACTACGCAACCAAATGTTGCGACACTTAACCAAAAAATGTTTCGATTAAATGCAGAATAAATAACAGTTGCTACTATCATCCATGAAGCTATGCGACCAGTGCCTTGTAGATGATAAAATCGATGTTCATTTGTAAAGGTGAAAATAGAAAAAATAATAAATAAAATTATTAATAAGCAACGCCAACTTGAATTTTTATTTAGACACGAAGGCGGAATTACAATCTGTGCGCAAATTGAAACTGCTAAAATTGACTGAATTGTAGGTAAAACAGCTAAACAAGATTTTAGATCAAAAAATCCTATTCGCACCCAAATTGCAACTAAAGATGCAAAACCAGCAGGATAGTTAAAAGAATTTGGTCCTATATGACCTTGTGACCAAGGTATGCCGCCACTAAATAGTATTCGCGAAGCAAAATAAAGATGCTGATCTGGATCGGTCGACATCATTACTGATTGAGGTAAATCGCGCAGAATGATCAAGTAAATTGCAGCAGCTATTATAACTAGGCTTAGGTAATTTTCTTTAATCGAGCCATACAGCAGTTGTCTGGTATTGAGTGATCTAATTTCGTAGAGGATAAATCCAAAACATACAACAGTTATATCCCAACAATTAAAATTAAATATTGAAAAAGATAAGTTGCTACTATTGGCACTAACAAGGGACCTTAAGTAAAGTAGAATAATTAGAAAAATCTGACCTACCCCAAGTTGAACAGGTCCAAATGATGGAGATGTTTTGGTTAGTCTGTGTTGTAGACACCAACCGAATGTAGTTAAAGATATTATTGCAAGAGTTGATGAAAACAGGGGCCTGATAACTTCAGCAGAAATACAAGTTGGTAGTAGATATTTAAACTGTAAGAAAACTAGCGTTAACAGTAAAAAAACACCAATTAATGATATTGTTCTGTTAACGTAGGGAATCATCACTCATTTGCCGAAAGGAAATATATATTATTATTAACGTGTTAACTACTAGGTCTGAACTAAATTAGAATTAATTAGGAATGCGATAAGTGCTGTATAATCAATAAGTTACGCCAGTAAAAATTTGCTTGATTATCCCCCACCAAGAAGAGATGCTAGGACATCGGAAACTTTTCGCGAGTTTTAACGATACTTAGTTTAGAAGTCTTTTAAAAATAAGTGCATTATGAGCGAAAAAATATTGGCGGCATTTAAAATTCTTTTTAACCGCCATAAGCAACGCGGATTTTCAATGTTAGAAACCGCAATAGTTGTCCCAGCGGTACTAATGTTTACTCTTGGCACAATCGATGTAGCTAATTATTTAAGAAGCTATCACACAGCAAAACAAGCAGCCACTGAAGGTGTTCGATGTTTGTATCCAACCGATTCAGGATGCACTTCAGTTAGCCCAGCGATAACAATTCCACAAAATAATCTTTATATTCCACCATTTTTTTCAAACATGTTTGATTATGATGGTCTTGAAAAAAGATTGTTGCTGCCAAACTATTCATACGGCTCAATTAGAGCCACAGTTTTAGATCAGGTCTGGTTCCAAGCTGATGTAAGAAACTGGCGAGCAGATAAACCTTGGTTTAACGGTGCTGGAACTGCAAAAATTTTATCTTACGAAGTTCCAACTGTTAGTGGTCATAGCAACCTAAGACTTGCCACAATGAGCGATGGATATAGCTTTGACGGAGCTACTTCTCAAGGTGCGCTTGGAAGTTATAAAGAGTGTCGTAATCTTCCAACGATTGGTCGGGACGAACTTGGTGATCCTTATGGTTCTGCTCGTTTTCGAGTTCCTAATCGTGAAGATGTAATTAATGATCCTCATCTTAATTTGATTCAGTACTGTAAAAACGTAATAGGCGACAGAAAAGACACTAGAAATATTTCTTGTGATGTTAAAGACCTAAGAAATGCCAAATTATATTTTAAATTAAATGGTGCTGCTGCAAATTCACTTCTAAATAATCAAACTACTAATACCAGAGCTGCTGCACACTTAAACATTCAATATTCCTACTCTACTAATGGCGGCTCTACTTGGAGTGCTCCTCAAAAACTGGGTGGACAAGAATTCTCTACAGAAGAAAGCGCAAACTTTTATCCTCGTGGATTTAATAGAGAGGAGATGCGGGGTTCTGGCTATAATATTGATCTATCATATGGCACGCACGGAATAATTGCACCTTGGGGTAGTCTTGTAAGGGTACAGGTTTATATCAGTAAACCAACTGAGCGCGATTCTAATGGTGTCCCATACGTCTGTCCTTCAAACCAAAAAATCAGCTGGAGCCTAACTAATGCAGATCTTCGTTTGGCAAAACCAGAAGTGTTATCGTTACCTCAAACTGCGTGTGCAGGCAGAATGACAAAGACTCAATGTAATGAGCAGCAATGTCAAAAAGGTGGAGCTGTTACCTTTGGACAGAATATAGGAACAACCGATTACGATATCTTTGATCCAAGTTGCGGTGCCGCACAGGGGATATTAGCTTCTGTAAATGCTTCGTGTATCACTCAATCGAATGTCGGAATCGAGCTTAAAAGAGATTCTGACTATACAACTAACTTTAATGATTATGATCAACCATTAGATCTAGGACGAGGACAGTGTAGTTCAAATTTACGAACTGATTGTCCATCAAATTTTGGTGCTATAACTTACGATCAAAAAGTAGCAGCTTGCCCTGCTACTGACGCAATACCAGGCAGCGAAACTTGGAGCGAAAAGCCAATCGAATTACTACCAGCTGGCCAGATTCAATTAAATGCACAAAATTGCCAATTTAATCCCTCTGATGTTTTGCCCGATGAGCTTATACCGCAGAACCTTAAATCTTATGTAAAACTAATTCTTCCTACAGCAACACAAAATGGACATACCCAGATGGATACCGCAGATCAAGATCCATCAGAGTTAAAACAAGACCCACTTTATGCGTGCTCAGCAGTCACCACAGAACAACGTGAATTTAACGAAAACGCACAG
>JBILET010000110.1:0-5278 GCA_044351935.1 Bdellovibrionota bacterium | reverse complement strand
TATCTGTAGTACATGTGAGATGGATGCCATTGAACTTTTTTACCTTGTTCAATCAATTTATCTTTGTGTTCAAGAGTATTAATGAACCATTGACGAGTTGGAATAAATTCTAAAGGTCTGTCGCCTTTTTCAAAAAACTTTACTGGGTGTGTAATTGGTTTAGGTTCGTTTATTAGAGCTGACTTGCCAGCGATTAGACCGCTATTTGGCTCTCGTAATAGCTCAACAATTTTTTTCTGAGCTTGTTTTACTGTTAGTCCAACCATTTGTTGATAATTTTTGGCAGCGATCTCGGGATTGTTACTTGTAAATGCAGATTCACCAAACGTCACTGGAACAATACGGCCATCGAGTCCAATTATTTGTTTTAACGGAAGTTTAGATTTCTTCCAGAACTCAACATCCATTAAGTCTCCGAATGTGCACACCATCATAATCCCAGAACCTTTTTCGGGATCAGCATGTTCGGCAGGAAGAATAGGAACGGGAGCGTGAAATAATGGAGTAATAGCAGTTTTACCAAAGAATTTTTTGTATCGCGCATCATCTGGGTGAGCAACAACTGCAATACAAGCGGGTAACAACTCGGGTCTAGTTGTCGAGATAACAAATGACTCACCAGAATCAGTAGTAAATTCGATATCGTGATATGCTCCAGGAATTTCGCGATCCTCAAGCTCTGCTTGAGCAACAGCTGATTGGAAATCAACATCCCACATTGTCGGAGACTTCACGTTGTAGCAAAGCTTTTTCTCGATTAGATCCAAGAATGATCGTTGAGAAACTTTTCTGCAATGATTGTCAATTGTTGCGTATTGTTGTGACCAGTCCAGGCTAAGACCCAAGTGACGCCAAAGTGTTTCAAAGTTTTTTTCATCTTCTATGGTCAGTATTGAGCATGCTTCAATAAAGTTTCGACGAGAAACCATTTCGGGAGGAACTTTAGCGCCGTCTTCGGCTTTAGTAGGTTTCCAAGATGGATCATATTTTTTTGATGGATCACATCTAATATTAAAATAATTTTGAACACGTCTTTCTGTCGGTAATCCGTTGTCATCCCAACCCATCGGGTAAAAAATATTTTTACCTTGCATACGTTGATATCGAGTTACAACATCAGTTTGAGTGTACGAAAATACATGTCCTACATGCAGAGCACCTGAAACTGTTGGGGGAGGTGTATCAACGACAAATGTCTCTGATCGTGGGCGTTTTGGATCCCATCGGTATATCCCAGCATTTTCCCATTTTACTCCCCAATTTTTTTCGGATTCGATGTGGTTATAGTTGTCTGGAAGTGTAGAAGAATTATTGGTACTCATAGAGCTAAAAAGATATCAGCTCTTTTGGTCAATTGAAATCGTAAATACAGCTATTTATGGCTATTCTTGGGGCTCCTCGTTAGAGGCCTGGTCTGCTTCAGCATTGTCTTCTGAGGGCTGGGCTGTAACATTTTTTTGCTTATTTAATGGCTCTCCATGAAGGTCGTTTACTTTACTCGAAACCCTGTGACTTTGCCCCTTATAACCGTCTTTATACAGATGCGGAAGTTTTTTACCTAAAACGTCTTCGGGAACATCTACTTTGATTGGTTCGAATGCAGCAGAATTGATAGATTCTTCAAGAAGTTTATCCATGTATACTTCTTTTATTTTCTCAAATTCCTGAGATGTATCTTGAAGGTATCGGCTCACTACATTATTGAGTTTTTTCTTTTTACCGCGTTTATGTTCTAGGGCGATGCGGTCAACCTCGGTTAAAAGTTTTTCAACAACGCTGTCTAGCTCCTCAACCGCTTCTGCATATTTTCTTCTATTTAGAAACGGTTTTAAGGCTTTCCAAAGGTATTCTTTGTCTTTATGGTCGCCAGTAGTCGAAATAATTGCAGCGAACCCTGCCGACTTTAAGCTTTCTCTATCTAGATCTATGTCGCAAGTTTTACGGAATTGTATAAATACGCACGGATCTTTTTTTTCTAATTTGGCAAAGTCCGTAAAAAATGATTTGACTTCGTCTTCTGGAAATTCTTCAGATATAAAACACAGATCGAATACCATATCCATATGGTATTCGATTGCTTTGTGAACAGTATTGACTAGATCGATGTATTCAAAAACTACATCTGGATTTAAGGCAGCCTCCAGTAACTCCAGTGACTCTGAAGTTTTATCAATTATAAGTCCTTTTAGTTCAAGCTGCATAAGAAGATCCACCTATTAAATCGGCAAATCTTCTGAAAAACTTGTGTGAAATTAGGGGTAATTATTTAACTGACGAGAATCTCTTAGAAACATCGTTCCAATTTATAACCTTTTGAAATGAATCAATATATGCTGCGCGGTTATTTTGGTGTTTTAAATAGTATGCATGCTCCCAAACGTCTAAAGCTAGAAGCGGCATTGCTACCCACTGACCAAGGTCTTGATGCTTTTCAGCAGTTAAGATTTCAAGTTGCTTAGTCATAGTGTTCTTAGCAAGGATGACCCAACCAGAGCCTTCAACGGCGGCTCCTGCTGCCTTGAACTGTGCCCAGAATGAACCATAGCTTCCAAACGAAGAATTTATCGCGGCAAGAAGTTCACCAGTTGGCTCTCCACCTGCATTTGGAGCCATATTTTCCCAGAAAATACAGTGTAAAAAGTGGCCAGCACCATGGAATGCAAGTTCACGCTCCCAATGTTTAACAAGCGCAAAATCATTTTTTTCGCGTGCTTCTTTAAGTTTTGCTTCGGCAGTATTAAGCCCATTTACGTAAGCCTGATGATGTTTGCTGTGGTGAAGACGCATAGTTTGCTCATCAATATGAGGCTCTAGTGCGTTATAATCATACGGAAGAGGTGGTAATTCATGTGCCATAAAATATGTTCTTTAAAAAAATAAAAAAGTGAAAATTTGTTACGCGAGTATTCTACCGATGAATGCTAATAATTACAAAGATAAATGAGCGTTTTAATGGGGGCTAATGGGCTCAAAACTTAAGATTTTTCTAGATTGTACTCTTTTAATGCAGACATTAAAGTACTATGTGGATGTCCTTATGAGTTTCTGGCGCCAATGTCTAAATTAGCCAACACCGATGAATATAATTAAAAAATCAATTCTACTTGCTTCAATAGCCATGGTTGCTGCTGGCTCCAAGGCTTGTCGAGAGGACTACTGTGTTGCTTGTAAAGCTACCGTTGGAACTGTCACACCTTCTGCTACCCCATCAGGTACTGCAACTCAAACCCCAACTGTGACTCCTACCGGTACGTTAAGCCCTACACCAACTGGAGCAACTCCGACTCCCACCGAGACAGCAGAGCCAGATGCTGATCAGATTGGTTTCCTTAGAAAACTCTCAGCTTCTTCCAATATTCGAAAAGCAATTCCATCGAATAATCAAAATCCACGTCCTTCAAACTGGTTAGGGAATATTGATAAGAAAAAAATTGATTCAGATGCTGACGGATATGCTGATTGGTTTGAAAAAGATCGTGGTGCTGATTTAACTGATCCCAAAAGTTTTCCTGATGCTTCTGATATACTAATGATTTCCCAATCAGCAATTCGCACTGACGCTGATAGGGATGGTCTGTCAGACCAAGACGAGATCCTCCTTGGAACTGATCCAGTGTTGGCAAATACGGATCAGGATGGATGCCTTGATGGGCCTGAATATTTATCTGGAACAAATCCGCGTATTAAAGATTCTATCGTAGACGATAAAGATGGCGACTGTTTATCAGATGAAATTGAAAAACAACTTGGTACGGATCTATCAAACCGAGATTCTGACAGAGATAAACTTTCTGACAGTTTAGAAGTAGCTTTAGGATTAAATCCACTTGATGTAGATACTGACTTCGACGGTATATTTGATTGGAAGCAAGTTGAGCTTTTGTACTCAAACTAGATTTCTAGAGTCTTGCAGATATTTAATAGACATTAAAATTTTACCAGCTGCATGAAGTTTTTCTTCGCTTGGTGAGGCCGAGAAAGGAATTTCGGCAGCGATCCAATCAGAGTGAGTGCCAAAATCAATATAATCAAATCCAAGCTCATTTAATTGAATTATCTGCGCGCGAAATAATTGATTACGATTGGTAATAAAAGAATTAAGCCTACTTTTTGAACGTAAATCAATTACCTGTCTATAAACTTCAGGAAGCACTATATTAATAGATACAGTTAAGGCATCTGGGGATAGTTGTTCAAATATATATTGCCCAACATCCTTATTTGCATTTTTACTAGATTTGCTCATTTGAAGTACTAGATTATGACTAAAGAATTAATTTTTCCACCATCATTAAATCCCGGTGATACTCTTAGGATTATAGCTCCTGCCTCAGCTCCGAAAAGTTGGGAAAAGTTACAACCATCATTAAATGCATTTAAACATCTTGGATTCAATATAACATTAAGTAAAAATTTACGTTCAAAAAAAGATTATTTAGCTGGTTCTGATTCGGAACGTTTAAAAGATTTGCATGATGCTTTTAGAGATAAATCTGTTAAAGGAATAATTTGTCTTCGCGGAGGATATGGTACGCCAAGACTATTAAATCAAATTGATTATTCTTTAATTCGACGCAATCCAAAAATTTTGTGTGGATTTAGTGATATCACAGCACTACACATGGCTATTTATACTAAATCAAAAGTCAGTTCATTTTTAGGACCAAATTTATTTTCGTTCTTAAGCCTGGATACTTTTTCAGATCTATCGATAAGATCATTTCTATCTATTGCAATGTCGAAAGATAAAGATAACGTGGATCTGCTTGGTTGCCTTGATTCTTCAAATAGAAAAAAAATAAAAGTAATAAATCCTGGTGCAATTAACGGTTGGGCCATTGGTGGAAATCTAAGTTTGATTTGTTCGTTAATAGGCACTGAGTATTTTCCATCGTTAAATGGTTGTATTTTATTTATCGAAGAAGTTAATGAGCCAGCCTATAGGATTGATAGAATGTTGACTCAGTTACTACTTTCGGGTGTTTTAAATAAGGTTAATGCATTTGTGATAGGTAGATGCTCTGGTTGTGATGACTATGAAAAAGTTTTTATAGAGCGCTTAAAACCTTTGAAAAAGCCTATGATTATTAGAGTCCCGTTTGGGCATATTGACGACATGATCACAATACCGATTGGGCGCCGAGTTAAAATAAAAACCTAAATTTATAAATTCGGTAATTTTACCAGAAGCATTTTTTAAAGATAGAATACTAGAACGAGCAAGCCCATTCTCGTTAAATCTGTTGGAATTCTAGAATAGAGATCCGCAATCCATCAT
>JBILET010000109.1:0-5310 GCA_044351935.1 Bdellovibrionota bacterium | reverse complement strand
CGCGCATAATTTAGCAGTTGTTCTTATGGCTAAAGGAGAACCTGATCGTGCAATTCCATTCTTAAAAGAGGCTGTAAAATTTAGGATTGATGAATATGGTAATATGCATGAGGAAGCTGCTAATGCATATATAAATCTTGCTAAAGGTTACGAGTTAGATAATCAACAGCTTCAGCAAGCTAATTCTTTGTATAAAGCAATCGAAGTTAAAGAAGAGCTTTACGGTATAGAAGATCCAACTGTTAATACTTTAAAAGATAAATATCAGGCTGTACTTTATTCTGTTACGCCGACAGAAGCGACAACTTCTGAATCTATCAAATCCGATATATCGCAAACTCAGACATCTATGGTTTCTGCTAAACTTTTTGAAGTTATGGTTGCTGCGGCAATCGTTGCTCTAGAGGAAGAAAATATAAATGTTGCAAAGTCAATTTTGAAATTAACAAATCTTTCAAGCGAAACTAAACAGCCTATCGCGGAAGAGATTTATAAAATTATTTCGTCAAAGCTGTCTGTCTAGTTCTTTAGATTAAAACTAACAGAAATATTAAGTATTAATATCACTTAAGATAGTTTTTATTAGACTTAAGTGATAACTATTCAAAGTTTTCAAAGCTAGATCTTAGCTTGATATTCAATCCAGAAAAAAATTTGTGTGAATGTTAAAATTTAAAATTTGCACATTTTTTTGTGCACACTATCAGTTTTTTCTATATAAAAATCACATAAAGTGCCGGAATTATTACAATATCAAATTAGCTCCAAAACGTAACAATTTTAATAAGTTAAGTCGAAACATTATGCAGAAGTATTTTATGCAAAAGGATTTGCTGGATATCAATTAAATGCCAATAACGATAGCTAGTAACATAGCGTCGCTTGGCGCACAAAGACAACTTGGTAAGACAACCGAGTCGTTAAATTCTATCTATGAACGCTTATCCAGCGGGATGAGAATTAATAAAGCTAGTGACGACGCAGCAGGATTAGCAATTGCTGATAGTTTAAAAGCAGATACAAGGATCTACACTCAAGCAATTAAAAATATAAGCGACGGAGTAAGTTTAGTTAATATTGCTGACTCTGCATTAGAAAGTATTTCTGGAATCCTAATTAGACAAAAAGAATTAGCTACTCAAGCTGCTAATGGAACATATACTTTGACGCAACGTGAAGCGTTGCATGATGAAGCTAAGGCTTTAACTGCGGAATACAATCGCATAGTCTCTTCAACAAAATTCAATGGAATATCTTTATTTGATACCAGCAATGGTTCTTTATCGATTCAAGCTGGATATGGTGCCAACTCAATTCTATCGAATAAAATTGGCGAAGAATTTTTTAGAGACGTTGGAACTGGAACGTTTACTTTGGGTACTTCATTTGGATCCGGGTTAGGAAATACCCTGGGAATAACTACAGGGGATGTTAATGGGAATGGTCTTAGTGATGTAATAGTTGGTTCCAGAGATACAAACACAATCGTAGTGTATGACAATGTTGGGGATGGAACTTTCAATGCCATCCAAACTTTAACGACAGGATCGTTTCATGGTGATATCGTTTATGAGGATATTAACGGTGATGGCGTAAAAGATATAATTGTAGCAGAAGAAACTGCGATAAGAATTTTTACCGGCAATACTAATGGAAGTTTTGCAGCAGCAGTATCTTTAGCAGCAGGAGCTATTGGAAGTAGATCAATTGCTTTGGCAGTTGGTGATTTTAATGGTGATGGGCGAAATGATATAGCTTCTATTTCTCAAAACGATAATAACTACTCCGTATTTTTAAATCAGGGTAACGGCTCTTTTGCATCGCGTGTGTCTTATGCTTTGCCTAATACTGGAACTAACTTAAACGTTGAAGCGATATCATTAGCTGATTTTAATAATGATGGAATATTGGATATTATCACTGCATCATATGACGCCAATACTGTAAATATTTCCTTTGGGAAAGGTAACGGAACTTTCAATACAGCAGTATCTTACACCCAAGGCGCAGGTAATAATCCAAGAACTGTTCTAGTAGGCGATTATAACAACGATGGTTACATGGACTTTATTAGTCCTACTTCCAACGCAAATAATGTTTATTTAAATAACGGTGATGGAACATTTAGACAGGGCACTTCTTTTGCGGCTAATGGATCTGCACCGCAATCAGGAACCGTTAATGATATTAACGGTGATGGAATATTAGATATCACTTTATTCTATGTTGGAACAAATAGCGTTGCTACATTCCTTGGAAATAGTGACGGAACATTTAGCGCTGCTAGTTCTATTGCTACTCCAAACGCTGAAAGTGGTGTCTACCTTGATATAAATAATGATGGAGTACTAGAGTTGATGGCAACCACTACAAATGGTTCCTCAAGGCTGCAAGTACTAACTCAAAACACTCAAGAAAGCGCATCACAAGAGCAGTTGTATTTGTTATCTCAAAGTGGAGCTAGGAGTGCGTTGGATAGAATAGATTTTTATCTAAACAATATTAATCAAGAGAGGGCAAGTTTAGGTAGCTTTACAAACCGATTAGGCTACGCAACAAATAACTTAAAAGTAACGACAGAAAATTTTCGTGCTGCTGAATCGAGAATTCGAGATGTGGATGTTGCTCAAGAGTCAGCAAATTTAATTAAGACTCAAATATTACAACAAACAGTTGCGCAAGTATTAAAACAAGTAAATTTGATTCCATCGTTAAGTTTGAAGTTGTTTAGTGGAGATTAATGAGAATAAATAAAAATAATCTGAAGCAGAATTTCTTTAAAGGTAGATATTCATTATTGAAGGGAGTTTTCATAAGGGGAAATATATGACACAAATGCAAGATACACAGCAAAACCAAAGCACTAGCTCATCTAGAAATCAGTCAGAAATTACTAAACTTGCTTCTGAGATTTATGATGGACCTAATACTCCAAACTCTCAAAAAATAAATGACTTATCAAATCATATTGCGCAGGCTTTGGGTGTTAGTCCTGAAGATGTTAAATTAGATTTGCGCTCAGTTGGCGGAGAAAAACATTTGGCTGGAGTTGTATCTAGTCCAAATCAAGATGGTACAAAAACTTTTGTTACGTTTTCCATCGATAGAGATATCCCAAATTCAATTTTTATAGGCCGGGAAGCAAATAGTACTGCATTTGTTTCTAATAACTTGGAAAGAGGTTGTTACATTCCAATTGAGGGGAGTAAAGACTGGTTTAAAATCATCACAAATAGCATGGCCCAATCAGTTGATAGTCGAGATGTTCCTATTACAATCAACCAGAATCAACAAGGAAAGCAAGTTCTGATGGGCTCAAGTAGTGTTGACTTGTTCCAGCTACCTGAAGGTGTAAATAGAAGGAACCTAAGTGCCTCTGACCTAAGTAAGTTATCAGTGGCTTCTTTAAGCGATGGTGAACTAAGTTCTAATCAATTAACTTCGGCGCTACGGTATAGGCAACCACCTAAAGGTATAGTTGTTTTTGAAGGCTCAGCAGAAGGTGTTTCGTTTATTGTTATGGATAATGCTAGCAATATAAAGAAAGTCCAGAACTCAAGAAACTACACAAGATCTGATGACACCCAACAGGAGGGTCCACCTGAAGAGATAAATAAATCAGGCGGAGGCAATTCTGAACGTCCTTAAGGATTTTGTATTTTGCCAAAATAGGACATCGACTTTTTTAAAAAGCGAAATTTGTTGTTTGTTTTATTGTGAGATGCATATCTCTGTTGGAGATCGAATTGAGTCCACTGAATGTAATCTTGACTTGAATTATACAGCATTGCTGCTACTATCTTTGTAGTATGCAAAATGAAAAAACCGCAATAACCCCTACTAGACAACAAGATTACCCAGAATGGTATCAACAAGTAATTAAGGCAGCAGAACTAGGCGAGAACTCGGCTGTTCGTGGTTGTATGGTAATTAAACCGTGGGGATATGGTATTTGGGAAAACCTTCAACGCGATCTAGACAGAAGGATTAAAGAAACTGGACACGAGAACGCATATTTTCCTCTTTTTATCCCTCTTAGTTATCTTGAAAAAGAAGCAAGCCACGTTAGCGGATTTGCTAAAGAGTGTGCAGTTGTTACTCATCACAGATTAGAAGAAAAGAATGGAAAACTTATTCCAACAGGTGAATTAGAAGAGCCTTTAATTGTTCGCCCAACTTCTGAAACTATTATTGGAGAAAGTTTTTCTAAGTGGGTTCAGTCTTACAGGGATCTTCCTCTTCTTATAAATCAGTGGGCAAACGTTGTCCGATGGGAGATGCGCACAAGAATGTTTTTGCGCACGGCTGAATTCTTATGGCAAGAAGGTCATACAGTTCACGCAACTGAAGAGTGCGCTATGCGTGAAACTTTGCTTATCTTGCAGATGTATAAAGATCACGTAGAGCAAACTTTAGCAATTCCAGTGATTATTGGTGAAAAACCTGCTCACGAAAGATTCCCAGGGGCCGTAAGAACATTTTGTCTTGAAGCTATGATGCAAGATAGAAAAGCTCTTCAAGCAGGGACATCTCATTATTTAGGGCAAAATTTTGCTCACGCTTCTAATATTAAGTTTTTAAATCAAGAAGGTGCCCAAGAATACGCGCATACTACATCGTGGGGAGTTTCTACTCGTCTAATTGGTGGAGTAATCATGTCTCATTCTGATGATGACGGTTTACGTGTTCCTCCAAAGCTTGCACCAAAACAGATTATAATTCTTCCTGTCATTCCAAAAGAAGATCAAGCATCAAGGGTTTATGAATACTGCGATAAAGTTGCTGCTGAGTTAAAGAAATTAAAGTACAACGATTATCCTGTTACAGTACATGTTGATAAACGGGATATAAGAGGTGGCGAAAAAAGTTGGCAGTGGATTAAAAAAGGAGCTCCTGTACGAATTGAAATTGGTCCTCGTGATATAGATCAAGAATCTGTAATGATGTATCGCCGCGATAAAGCTCATAAAGATAAACAGTCTGTAAAAACTGCTGAGCTTTCATCTATGATTTGTGGTGTTTTAGATGAAATTCAAAATAATTATTTTAATCAAACCAAAGAGCATTTAAATGCTAATTTGAGAACGGATATTACTTCACTAGAAGAGTTCATCAAATTTTTCACTGCTAAAAATCAAGAAAAACCTGAAATCCATGGTGGTTTTGTTAAAGCATTTTGGAGTGAAGACCCTGAAACTTTAGCAAAACTTGAAGAGCTTAAAGTTACTATTCGATGCGCACCGATGGAGTCTGTTGATGACTATCCAATTAAAACTAGTTCGGGAACTTGTATTTTATCAGGGAAACCCG
>JBILET010000292.1:0-3062 GCA_044351935.1 Bdellovibrionota bacterium | reverse complement strand
ATGCGGTAGGACGGAATTATCATGTAGGTGATACAGTCTTGGGGATTAAAGGACGACTAGCCTTTGAGGCTCCTGGTATAACAATTCTTATAAATGCACACCGAGAATTGGAAAAATTAGTTCTTACTAAATGGCAATTAGTTATCAAGGAGCAGATTTGTTCCCATTATGGAATGCTTTACCATGAAGGGCTATTTATGAATCCAGTCATGCGCGATATTGAAGCTTTTATTGATTCGACTCAAAAATTTGTTACAGGGGAAGTCAAAGTCAAACTTTACAAAGGGCAAGCCTGTGTGATTGGTTGTAAGAGTAATTACTCACTCATGACTTCACAAGCATTATATGGTGAGCAGACAACTCTTTATTCAGGGAATGACGCAGCTGGGTTTTGTAAAATATTCGGCCTGCAGACTATGCTTAGTAATCAATGAGCCTATCAGCAAGTAGTAAATTTAAATAAATAATAGCGACTATTAAAGTGGATCTTGTGTCATTAGGGAGTATATTATTCGCGAGGCATAAGTCAGGCCGCGGACACGACAACAATATTATCCTATTAACTATTGCCTACGGATGTGTTAATAGTTAGCACATGAAAATACCATCTTTTATTCGTCAACAACTACGCTCTGTTATTGAATGGGATACTGCTGATCCTGGGGATCTATTCGAGAAATGGTCTGGCAACGGTGACGAGATAAAAAATGCATCGAAACTTCTTATTAAGCCAGGACAGGGCGCAGTGTTTGTATATGAAGGCAAGATTCAAGCTGTCCATACAGAAGAAGGTTTGTATGAAATAAAGTCTGCAAATATTCCTTTTATTACCACGATCAGCAAATTCATGCAGTCGTTTGAAAGTGAGCACAAAGTTGGAATCTATTTCTTTTGGCGCACACAACAACTAAATCAAAAGTGGGGAACTGCGTCTCCGATTAAATATCTTGATCCAGTTTACAAGATTCCTGTTTCGCTGAGGGCTCATGGAAACTTTTCGTTTACATTAACTGATCCATCAGCATTCTTTTCGACTATTGTCGGAAGCCGAGACACGTTTTCTGTTGATGAGTTAAGGATGGTCTTAAGCTCGCGACTGGTACAACCATTGACGGATATTTTTGCAAAATCTGGTCATGGAGTTAATCAAATTGACAGCAGTCGACTAGAGTTATCCGAAAAAGTCTCTGTTGCTTTGAATCAAGATTGCAAAGCATTGGGTGTTGCATTAAGTGACTTTCGTATCGAAGGAACAGAATTTGATGAAGGTACAATGAGCCGAATAAGTGCTATGGCAGATATTGTTATGGAAGGCCAAGCTGCAACATCTGTCGGTGTTGATTTTGCTCAATTACAACAATTAAAAGCTCTGCGAGATGCTGCAAAAAATCCAAGTGGAATTGCTGGCGCTGGTATAGGTTTAGGAGCAGGTATAGCCATGGGCCAACAGTTTGCTCAAGGATTTGGCGCAAATAATCCTGCTGCATCGCAACAGTCTAGTCCTGCACTAAGGCTTAAGAACTTAAAAGAGCTGCTTGATGCTGGGGTTTTATCCGCCCAGGAATATGAAGCTAAAAAGAAAGAACTGATAGCCTTGTTATAATAGTGATGATGTCAGCAGAACTTAAGTGTCCAGGTTGCGCAGGTTCCATAAAGGTTCCTCACGAGTTCGCTCGAGTTGTGACATGCCCATATTGCGGACTAATATCAAAAATTACTTCTGGCGCGTTAGATCCTTCAGGTAAATTTGCACGATTAACACCATCAAGATCTAAACTGCATGTTGGTTTTTCTTTTAACGTTAACGATGAACAATTTACGGTCTTGGGTCGAATTCGCTATCAGTACGATGAAGGTTATTGGGATGAATGGTGGGTCTCTAGCAATAAGCGAAGTGCTTGGTTAGAAGAAGATGAAGGTTCACTGATGTTATATGCAGTGCAAAAAATTACTTCAAAGATTCCCCCACTTGAGCAAATTCAGGTTGGAAGTACTATCGCTGTAAATGGCAAAGAGTTCTTTGTTACAGAAAAAAATACAGCCAAAGTTGTTGGCAGTGAAGGAGAAATGTCCGAAGTTTATTTGCCCGATGCCGCTGTATCGATTGTTGATGGTGCATTCGATGGACAAACTGGGTCTATTGAATACTGGAGTGATGAAATAAGTTTTTCGACAGCAACAGAAATACAAATATAATCATGAAAGCTTTAAGCTGTCCTACATGTAGTAAGAGTCTGCAACAAGTATCAGACGAATCTTTATCTATTACATGTTTTGCATGTGGAAGCGTAATTAATCTTTCGACCATGGACGTCACGAAAGGATTAGGAAAAAGTTTTCCTAAAAGTGAACTGGTCTTAGGTTTAATAGGAACTATTGCTAATCGTAAATGGCAAATTATTGGACGCAGTTATTATGAAGGAACTGTTTCTGAGTACGACGATGAGGATAATTGTTTTTATTCCGAACCTTGGAGTTTTGTTTCGTGGAATCTTATTAGTAGCGATGGAGAATTTGCTTCGTTAGATCAAGACACAGAAGGATATACATTCTGCACAGAACTTAAAAAAGAGCCATTCAGCAAAATTTCTGATAGATCGGTACGAATTTCAAATAAAGATTATCTTGTTAGTGAAAACGGCTCATACAAGTTGGTAGCAATAGAGGGCGAATTTAGTTGGGTTCCTTCTTTAGGGGAAATATGTGAAGACATAAACTTTGAAAGAAGCGGAGCTAATCATGTAATTGAGTACAGAAAGTTACCAAACGCATCAGAATATAAAGAAATAGAGTTCTTTAAATCTTCAGCCATGACTCGATCGCAGGTGCTAACTGCATTCGGTAAAACCCATATTCTCGAGCAAGAACAGCAACACTTATCCGAAGTAAAATGGTGGAGTACTATTTATTTTATCGCAGCAGTATGCCTTTTAATTCTAACTGCACTTACATTCTCATCGGGCAAACGAATAGTCTCTGAAACATTTAATGTTTATGAGGTGCCGCCTGATGGTAAAAGGTTTGGCCCGTATGACCTAATCTCCTCAGGTAGAATACATCAA
>JBILET010000108.1:0-5424 GCA_044351935.1 Bdellovibrionota bacterium | reverse complement strand
CTCAGCTCGAGGCGATAATCCCCACGCCAAAAGGAATTCTGATTCTCGCGATAACTGATTAGCTATGGAACTAGAAATTAAACTCTTTCCCTTGGAAAGTATACATAAAAACTTATTTGCTTTAATTGCAAATGCATTAGCTCGCGCCCGAATATTTTCAAAGTGAAATAAATCTTGAGTTTGTGACTCCACAATACTAGCTAAATCTAAAAATAGTTGTTCAGCTCCTCTTTCCAGATCAATTAAATTATCAAATAGTCCTGAAGGATCGTCTGGCTCCAACAAGTTTCTTGATTGACGTAAGTTTGCGATTCCAAATCCAATAGCAATTGCAGTCGAATGCAAAGTAGGATAAGGAAAAATATTTCCGCTTGGATGCGCAAGCAATATGCCAGGAACTGCCGACTCTGAAATTCGTAGCAACTGATTATCGCTAACTTCAAAATTATTAAATTTTAAAGAAACAGTTAAAGAATCTGCCAGCGTAGAAAGTTCACGAATAGGAGAAGCTACGATACTAGCAGAATTGGTATCGACTAAAAAAAGTGCTTGCCCACCGCTATCAGTTTTAACCCCCAATACTAGTTTTTGCGCTAAATCAAAACCTGTTACCCAAGGATAGCTTCCGTTAATAATATATCCGTTACTGATTCGCTTGGCCGTTGCATTCGAACTTTTATCGCTGACTACATTAAGTAGCGATATTGCTTGAGTAATAAAAAAGTCAGACTCATAGTTTTTTTGCATTAAAATAAATTCTTCTGGCGGAAGATAAGTTTTTGCTTTTAACATCGCAGCATTTCTCTGAGAAAGCATAAGAGCAGCAGCTAAATCTTCTGAAGCTAAATCCCGAACTAATCTCAGCTCCTCGATTGGTTGACGTATTTGACTATGATCAAATAACCAGCCATTAAAGAGGGTATTTTGATAATAATCTTGGATTATGCGAATTGACTTTGAATCGGTATTTTTAGGGATGAAAGTCTCCTCAAATCGCGTGCCAGATAAAATATTTCTCGATTCCTCTCTTTGTCTAATACTCATTATTGAGCCATCATTGAGTAAGAATTCAGGTGGTCTATTTCGCCCAGAAAAACGCGATGACATGCTATACCCATACGCACCAGCATCGTGAATAACCACCAGGTCCCCGATTTGGGGTTTTCCTATAACTGAGACTGATTCAGCCAAACGATCGCCGGATGCTAGCGCATTCCCACAAATTGTTACTCTGTATTCTTTCAGATCTGTGTTTTTCAAGTGAATTATTGAAACATCATGTTGCCCATTAGCCCCGTAAATATATGGTCGCGGGAAGTTACTTAAGCTTGCGTTGGTAGCAACAAAAATTTCGCCGGAGGGTCTTTCCTTTACGTCTAGTACTTCAGCTACTAGAAATCCAGACGGACCAACTATTATCCTCCCTGGTTCGAATTGTAATTTAATATCTCTACCAGTAGCCGATCTAAATTCTTTTAATTTCTGATTGGATTCATTTTTAAAATTGTCCCATGGAAATGGTGCGGAATCCTTATTGTAAGTAATGCCAAATCCTCCACCTAAGTTAATATAATTAACCGAAGGCAACTCCATCGCAATTTTAAGCAGAGCGTCAAGCGCCCTAAGAAGCAATGTGTCATTTAATTGATTCGTTCCGGTGTAAGCGTGTAAGGTGGTAATATTCAAATCATTTTGAATGGCAATTTCGCGGGCTTTTTGTATTTCAACTTCTAGAATGCCTACCCTAGACTGCACGCCTACACACGCATTAATAGGTAAATTATTATTTGTTGAAACGCACGAAAGAAGGTTAACTCTAATACCAACATTAGCACCTGGTGATATCTCACCAACTCTTAATAGTTGACCAAGTGAATCTATATTAAGATGTATATGTCGATTCAAAAATTGGCGAAGTTCTGAATCTGAAAATGGGGATCCTGTAACTGTAATATTGCTAGCAGCGAAACCAACTGAATCTGCTAACAAAAGCTCAGCTGGGCTTGAGGCAAGAATACCAATACCTGACTCCTTTAGAACATTTAGTAAATCTGGATTACTATTACAGAACGACGCAAAAAAAAGTGAAGTATCCTCTCCTAGCAATTTTTTAATTGAATTTGTCTGCTCTCTAATTATACCTGCGTCATACAAGTAGTAAGGCGTTCCGTCATGTTGCGCTATTGAAGTGATTGTATCTTCAGCTAACGGAATGTCTTTATTTGAAGAAATTAGTGCCAACTTTTACCGCCTTTTTAGTTATTTAACCCCAAATACAAAACATATATCAAAACAGAGGTACAAAATAAAACGTTTTTTTGTTGAGTTGCTAATTATTAGAGATTAATATTATTAACATTATGGAATCTGATATTTCTGAAAAAAGTCCTCGATTTGCTATTGTTGGCGCTGGAGGAGTGGGCGGATACCTATTTGGTAAGGTCGCTGGCGCTGATTTAAATGCCTGCCTTATCGCCAGAAGCAATTTTACAAATATTGCTAAAGACGGGTTCACACTTGAGTCGGTTGATGAAACTATCAAACTTCCGTCTGTTCAAGTCTATTCTTCAATAAAGGAAGTCGACGGTGCTGATATCGTGTTTTTAACGACTAAAACATATGATATTGATAAATTCATCGAGCAGATTCCCGAAGAAATCGCAAAAAACTCTGCGATAATCACATTTCAAAATGGAATAGATGCAGATTTAAGAATTAAACAAGCTATACCTTCATGTCGAGTTTATCCAGGTCTTGCTTATATAATCTCTTCCAGAACCTCACCAACTGTTGTATCCCAAACCGCAGGCCCATGCAGGTTTATTATTGGTGATCGTAATTCAGGGATTAATGAAGAACTACAAAATATAGCCACACTATTACACTCAGCTGGAATTGATATCTCATGCTCTCCGCAAATCGAAAAAGAACTTTGGAAAAAATATGTATGGATCTTAGCATTCGCAGGAGTCACGGGCGTATGTCGCTCGGCGATTGGACCAATTGTTAACGATAACATTGGTATGAATCTTTTTGAAAGATGTGTAGATGAATCTCTCTTAGTTGCTCAGGCGGTCGGTGTGAAATTAAATAACGAGGATAGAGCATCAATTATCGATAAAGCAATCGGTTACAAAACTAAAGGAATAGATTCTAAATCATCACTTCTTGTCGATATGTTAAATGGACGTCGAACTGAAATTGAGGCTCTACATGGAACTGTTGTTCAAATCGCGCAACGACTTAATATTGACACACCTGTTCTAGGAACGATCTATAAGTCTATTCAACTGGGACATGAAAGAATGCTTGAAAAACTAGATTGATTTTCTATTCAAATCGGTCTGCCAAACTTGCTCATTAGAATTTGCAATATACGAATGAAGACCTGAAATTTTTAGTACAGCATGAATGTAATCCTGTGAAGATGCTATCGAACGGCATATCTCAGATCTTAGCTTTGGATTCACACGCAACTCTAACCATACATCTTCTATTAAGCTCTTTAGGAAGTTGGACAAACCAATACCATTTGAGCTCAAGAATAAAAAAGTTTCCTTATAAAGTGCAAATTGGGTTAAGTCTACGGAAACCTGAGAATCTGTTAATAGTGTATTTATATGGTAATGTGGGAACCATAAAATTGAAGACAATGGTTCATCAGTGCTTTTCATTTTGGCAAGAATCTCCTTGGGCTCTGAGGGAGATAGGCTAGAATTTCGATTCAAACTCATTCCTTCGCTGCGTAAGGTTTGAGCGTACAGCTCGGATGTGCTAATTGAATTATTGCCCTGCAGTAGATTTAGGCCACTTCGTTTTAAAAACTCAGAAGTTTTGATATTTTTATGGGACTTAGTAACTACCTTATAAGATACACCTGGAGCAATCATTAAAAATTGATCAATATCATATGTGGAATTCTTGATAGCAGTAACGGTTGCACCAGAAGCTAAAGTTGTAATCGTAATTGTTTCGTCGTCCAATTTGAGATAGCTATCATCATTTAGAATTCTCAATGTATCACTACTTTCAATGTCTATCTCGATATTAAGATTATACATACTCCTTAGAGCATAAAAAATACAAAGTGTTCCAATTTGTGCAATAGTCGTTCTAAGTCTAATTTTGGGAATTCCAAGACTGATTTGCTTTAATGATGTGGGCGTATAAGAAGATGTATTTACACCTAACTGCAGTAATCTACTTAAGCACGAGACTTTTTTCCCCAAATAGCCATTTATGATTGTGGAGGTTAGATACTTTTGGCTTACTATATTACGTGCATATTCAGTGAATATATCAGTTTCAAAAAGTGTCCTATTGGACTCTTCTCGAATCCAATAAAGTAATTTTTCAGAAAAACACCTAATATTTTCTTGCGATTTATCAGTAAATAGCTCGATAGACAAACTGCTGCGAGCCGCATTAGTTTGAATAGTATTCGATGTATTATGGTTTTTAATATATTCGCTATCGTATATTCTTCGTAGTGCTTCCTTATCTTTAACAACCTCACCGTTAATATAAATTACGATATCATCAGCGTTTATTATGTTGAAATTTAAAGAAATTGAAACCGGTCCGGGCCTCTTGAGATGAGTATTACTTCTTTTAAACAGACGCTTAGCAAATAGTTCCCCACTGGGTAGCGAGCCAAACATTTCAGCTAACCAAGTTGTTTGTTTAGTAATCGAATAATCAAGTGATGAAGCGTGAGATCCACGGTATCCCGAAATGTGTGGTGTAGCAGCTCCTAAATATGCATTTATTAGTATTATAGACAATCCCTGGACTGCCGATGAAAAAGGAAATGATCCTGTCGAGCCATGCGCACCAGAATCTCTACCTCTTACCGAGCTAAGATTCAAATCAAATTCTGGATACAAAAAACGAGTTTTATACAACTCAAGACTGCTTGCGTATGAAAACCAAAGATGCAGCTCAGACATAGGCGTAATAAAATTTACTAATCTGAAAAACCTACAACATTGCGCAATCAATTTGAAGCAAATTGTTTTAAAATCGCCCAATCGAAACCAGGTATAAATTAAATAATATATTAAGTGTCGTAATAATAGATACTTAGCCACCACTAAGCGGTGTTCAGCGCTCTTCTTTAAAACAAGAATTTCAAGCTTTATACGAAGACGATATTCGGATTCGCAAGTTCTAGTGTTACAATTCAAGCAGGCACTGACTGGTAGTGATGCTAACTCGCAAATTGAACTACCAATCCCTGCTCTTGGAGAAACTATTGCAGCACTTCTTCCACTTAATATTAGCTCTCAAGAAGCTGCTCAAAGTGCTCTTACACAAGTTCAATCATTTTTAGAAAATGTTTCACAAAGCCAAGGTCAACTTGGTGCTGAATCTTCAAGACTTGAAGTTGCAAACAACAACGTTCTTAGTCGTCGCGAGGCTACT
>JBILET010000161.1:0-4319 GCA_044351935.1 Bdellovibrionota bacterium | reverse complement strand
CTTCGGCAACATTATTTATCGGTAAAATAGAAGCAATTCATGTTCATGAACAATTAATTGACGATAATAATAGAATTGATCCTAAGTTAATTAATGCAGTAGGAAGGCTGGGGGGAGTTTCGTACTGTACGCTAGGAGAAATAATGCAAAAACCAGTGCCCGTACTAAATAAAAAATAATTATATGAAACCACTAGCGGAGCGTATTAGACCTAAAAAAATATCTGAATTTATAGCAGTAGACTCACTTCTGCGAATAATCGATCAAATTTCAAAAGCTCCATATCTATCTTCTATTATTCTTTGGGGTCCAAGTGGTAGTGGCAAGACTACCTTAGCAAGGCTATTGGGTGAGAACTTTAAAGATAGATACGATTTTGTTGAATTATCCGCTGTATCTAGTGGAGTAAAAGATATAAAAGAACTTTCGGAAGCTGCATCAGATAAATCAAAAATCTTATTTCTTGACGAAATTCACAGGTTTAATAAATCTCAACAAGATTCCCTTTTGCCTCACGTTGAAAATGGCAAAATAGTTTTAATAGGTGCCACTACTGAAAATCCAAGTTTTTCAATTATCACACCACTTCTTTCAAGGTGTCGTTTAATAATTATGCCAGCGCATAATGAAGATTCATTAAATAAAATAGCAGCTCGCGCTGCCAAAATTTTAGAATTTGAATTGACTGCAAACTTTGCAAAACAAATTGTAGAATCTGCTCAGACTGATGCAAGAAAATTAATTAACACCATCGAGTATCTTCATCAAAACAATTGCTTAACACCAGAAGGTTTATCTGAGTATCACACTGGATATATTCCCTATGATAAATCAGGTGATATGCACTACGATTTTGCATCGGCAATGATTAAAAGCTTAAGGGGCTCGGATCCTGATGCAAGTTTATTCTATGCATTTAAAATGCTCGAAGCAGGTGAAGATCCAAGGTTTATTTTTAGAAGATTAATTATTTTTGCCAGTGAAGACATTGGTAACGCAGATCCTAATGCACTACGATTAGCTGTTACTGCGGCCGAAGCGTTCGAAAGAGTTGGTATGCCAGAAGGAAGAATTCCCTTGGCGCAAGCAATAACTTATTTAGCCAGCTGTCCTAAATCAAATCGCAGTTACATTGCCATGCATAAAGTAATAGATGCTATACAGCAAAATCCAACAGCAACTCCACCTCTGCATTTGCAAAATGCTCCAACTAAACTTATGAAAAAACAAGGAAGAAGCGTAGACTATCAATATCCACACGACGATCCTAAGGGATACATTGCTGGTGTTGAGTATCTTCCAGAGAAAATAAAAAACTTAGTTTTTTACGAACCTTCAAATCACGGAGCAGAAGCAAAAATTAGCGAAAGATTAAAGTTAATTCGCTCAGCTAGAAATAAGTAATCCTATAAATAGACCCAAAGAATAAATATTCCTAATCCGCTGAATAAAAAATGAAGACCATAAAAAAATGTAAACACAAACATAGTGTTGCTTAAGTAAGAACGTTCTCGTAGTTGAGGCAAAGTCTTTTTTGTGATTACAGATAGTGGGTAAGTAGTTCCCCAGGAAGCAAATAAACCTAAAGCAATTAACCTCTCCGACAGCATATGTTGATGAGTTGAATCAAATTCTGGAAATACTTGATAAATTAGAAGACCCGAAGTGATACGCCCATATAATCCAAATGCAAGTCCAAGAATAGTGGTAACACTAAATAGAAGGGCGATTTTAAGTTGCCAATTTTTTGTGTTGGGAACAAGAAAAATTGGCAAAGTAAATAGTGGTGCAGTAAGGATTAATATATTAATCCAAAACATTATACTTTCTTTCATAATTGGCATAATTATTTAAAAGGATCGATTAATCTTTCCCAAACGGGCTGTACAGATTGCCCTACACCGGATACTACTAGGTCTGATGGTTCAAGCAATAATGCTTTCGCAATAACGCCTTTTTGTTTGTTGAGTTCGTTTTTTGAAAGTTTATCTGATTTAGTTATTACCGTAAGTATTTGTTTTCCAGAGGCAAAAATTAAATCTCGAATTTGTCTTTCTTCGGCTGCAGGTGTCCTGCGAGCATCAACTAAAAGCATAACTGATTTTAATTCTTCGCGACTTGTGATGTAACCATATAAAAGATTTTCAAGCTGCCGTTTTTTAGCTTGAGGAATTTTAGCAAATCCGTAACCAGGTAAATCGCATAAATAGAAATCAATAATTTCACTGGTATCTTTTAAAGATACTTTAAATAAATTTAATTCTTGTGTACGACCGGGAGTAGAGGACACTCTTGCTAAATGCTTTTGATTGCATAGACGATTTAGAAATGTACTTTTGCCAACATTAGAACGTCCTAAAAGGGCAAATTCATAACTTTGATGAGTTATAAGCTGTTCGGCCTTAGCAGCACCCATAATAAATTCAGCCGAACGTACCCTAAATCTTTCTGTTAAGGGTTGAGTCATGATTTTTTGTTTAGCTCATCAAATTGTTTACTTAGCTTTGAAACTTTTAATCCAAGTGAAATCACATAAACTACAATAAGCACAAAACAAGCAGCAAATGCAGCAAATAGCTGTGGATATGTATCAGGAGTATCAGTCATTTTTAATATTTCTTTTTAATAATTCAATTTGAAGCCTAAGCCAACCAAGACCAGCAGCAAACATGGTAGTAGCAATAGTCATCCACATCAATGTGGTGGTAAAACTTGGGTGTCTAAGACCTCGATTTTCAATAACTTGAGGATGTAGCTGAGCTGCAGCGGGAAGCAATTTAATTGAATAAATCATAATAGGAATCATTAACGCGCCCATAATTCCAATTACTGCAGATTGAGAAGCTACTTTTTCAGAATCAGCAAACTGTCGAAGTAGCACAAAGGATAAAAACATTAACCATATTAATAGGAAGGTTATAAGCCTAGGCTCGAATCTAAACCATGTATTCCATGCCGTATGTCCCCAAATCATCCCAGAAACCAAAACTATAGTGCAAAATAAAAAGCCTACTTCTCCCGCAGAAACTGATACCGCATCAAATGTTGGATTTTTAGTTTTCAAGTAAAAACCGCCGCATACTAAAACTACAGCGAAACACAAATAACACGCTGTAGCAGATGCAACATGAAAATAAAATATTCTTTGAATGGCCCCCATGATTCGTTCGTTTGGAACAATCATAAAAACATTATAAATGCCAAATACGAAAAGTATTAAACAAGCTAACCAAAATAAAATATTTTTATTTAATCTAGATTTTGTCATAAATTGCTTACTGCTTAACAGTATATTCAAATAATACAGACCCAAGAGGAATGTAGATAGCGCAAATCAAAAGTAGAAGCGAAATCCAGGGTGAGTCCCATTCCAATGGGATGCCTGTTGCTGCGCTGGTGCAAATTTCGATAGCAGCAAAAAATATAGGAAACGAAAGCGGTATTAATAAAATAGCCATCAAAACGTCTTTTAAAGAGCTTGTTATGGAAATGGGTATTAATACAGTTGCTAAGCTAGAGTAAGCAACAATCGCTATCATCAGTGATAAGATTGAAGCACTAGAGTATACGCCAACTCGTGCGGCTTCAGCAGGAAGCAACAAACTTAAGCAAATTATAAAAAATATAAAAGCAATAATTCCAATTAATGAATTAATTATAGATTTTGATTGATAAAAATTGCGAAGATTGCCTTCGGATGCGGCTAAAGATTCTATTGCGCCAAGCTCAAATTCTCCAATAAAAGAGCGGTTAATAGTTATAGTCTGCACAAGTATAAAACTAACCCAAGTAAAAGTTGGTAATATTCGTGCAAGGGATGCATGAGGGATAATCGCTAGGTGTGTACCAAGCGTTATCATCACAGCTACCATTAGTAAAAGTGTAAAAATTGAAGTGATATAGCTTCTATCTCTAAGTTCAATCGCAAAGTCTTTCTTTAAATATTTTAATAATGTCATGTAAGTTTGCCCTCTTTTAAGTGATACGAGGTGAAGCCAGACCTAGAAAGTCTTGTTGTATCGTGTGTTGCAATAAGAAAGCTATTTTGGTTTAAATTTGCATCAATCATGGCAACCAATAAATTTACAGCCGTGTCATCAAGAAACGCACTAGGTTCGTCAAGAATAATAAGTTTATTGTTCAAAGAAGTTGCGATTAGTAGGGCAAGTCTAATTTGTTGCCCCTTAGAAAGAACACCAACGTGTGTATTAGTAACAGTATGAAGCCCCCATTTGTTAAGAAGTGTATTAATCTGATCTAATTGATTTAAATTTGAAAAAAATAACAAATTTTACAGCACAGATAATTTGGAGTATAAA
>JBILET010000107.1:0-5432 GCA_044351935.1 Bdellovibrionota bacterium | reverse complement strand
TTCTTATCACCACACTAACTGGGATACTTGCACTTGGTGGCTGGTATGCAGCTCGCGAATATCAAATTCGATCCTTAAGAAAAACTTTAAGTGATACCATTACAGAATCAATACCTGGATTTACAGCCCCGCTTGGACAAGAAGCTCAAAGCTTAAATTCAATAACACAAAATATTCAAGATAGCTTAAAAGACTTAGGGTCTCCACTGGCGTCGCCTCCGCTAATGGTCTTGGCAGCCTTATCAGATGATATAAAGTCTGTTGACGGAATCACAGTTACCCGAGCATCCATTAAAAACGGGGAAGTTAAAATTGATGGCTCCGCTCCTAATTATAGAACATTAAATAGACTAGAGGTTGCATTAAAGAAACGTAAATCTCTATTCTGTAGGATTAAAACGGATAATCCAGGTAGAACACTTGATAATGCAAGAGACTTTCAAATGGTATTAACTCTATGCGATTAAATATTAAAAAATATATTGAATCGTTATTAGGTTGGTATAACGGCCTATCTTCTCGAGAAAAGTTACTAATATGGGCCGGAGTCCTTGCGCTTACTCCTATTTTTATTAGTGAGCTGGTAGTGAGTCCAGTTAAGCAAGTTTTTGTAACGCAAAGTCAGCAATTAGAATCCCTAAAGAGCGACCTAAAAACAGTCCCTCATATACTAGATAGATACCGTAAAGTTTCCAAAAAGAAACAAGACATCGAAAAAGAATTCCAACAAGTCGAAATCAAAGAAGGCGAGCAAACTTTGTTGGAAACAATTCTTAGCGGTAAAGTTGATGCTGGGTTTGACATAAATCCAGGCGTAATACGTGCATTTGGAGGCAACTACGAACAAGCGTCGTTTTCTGTTCGATTTACCATTACGTCCCTAAATGGACTAATAGACTTACTTACCGAAATTTCAACTGGTGCGAAGCGAATGCTTTTAACATCCCTTTCAGTTAGCAAAGATCCCTCTGGTGATAGACTGCGAGTTGAAATATCAGTTAGCAGTATCCGCAAAATTAAATAGTCTAATTTTATATGAGAGCACCTACTAAATTTTTTGTGATCCTTGTAACTGTATTGCTTGTTTCTCTATATACATTCGATTTTTCACTACTAAGAGGTCTGATTTCTAGCCTTGTTCTTTCTAAAATTGAAAAAAACATTAATTCATCCATTGAATTTGAATCCGTTTCTTTTGGATGGATCAATTTAAATTTTAATAAAATATCAGTACGTCCAAAAAACCTACCGTACGAAGTTTTCTTTGATTCTCTAAAGGCAGATTGTCCCTCAAGCGTAATTTGGGGCAATTTTACTAATTGCCAAGTTTGGTTCTCTATTAACCAAGGCAATGGTAATTTAAATTTTACTGATAAAAATAAATTTTCAGCAGAAATTAAAGACGTTCAACTATCTAAGTTTCCATCGTTGTCAGCCCATTATATCGACAATGGCACTATAAGCATCGTAGACATAAAACTTGATACTGATACAAAGCTTTTAACAGGCAAAATTATCTTAACAAACATCTCAAAAACAAAGTCATCTAATTTAGCCCCGTCCATTACTGGGCTACCTATGGCTATAAAAATAGATCCGATAAATATAAATAGTGCGACTACTGATATTCAGATTACTTTTGACTCGGCTTTAAAAAACATCGATCAACTATCCGTTGATAAGATTGAAGTATCTTCGGATATGGGCACCATAACTTTGCCGTCTAGTGTCAAGTTTGCAAAACGCAGGCTTGAAAGTATTCTTGTCAACTTCCACCCTAGTGCCCTTGGCTTATCCAGCATTAAACCATTTGCCCAGTTTATATGCCCCCCAGAAAGCTTATCCACAGCTGCCCCTCTAAGATTTAGCTTCAACGGAGCCCAAGCTAGTTGCCAGATAGCCACAAATTAGTTTTTTTGCTAGTGTTTACTCATGCTTTATCTGATTGCGCTCATAGGCGCGCTTCTATCTGCAGGAATAACTTACGGAGCTGTGACTTTCGGTAAAAAAGTTCTTGCAGGAAGCAAAGGTTCCGCTCGAAAAGAAAAAGAGCAAAAGATCGCGCAGATTACTTCGCAGCTTTCAGGTCTATCTAGGTTCTTGGATGGCTATGCTTCACCGCTACAACTTAAATCTGTTGATAATCAACTAAATGAACTTAAAGAATCGTTTGCTGCGCAGAAAAAACAACTAGCCGAAACTGAAGCTCTATTGGCAACTGCCCAAAAAAACGTAGAAGTTAAAGAGACTCAACAACAAGAATTAAAGACCTTAAAAGAAGAAGACGAATCAAAATTAGTTGAGCTTCTTACTAAATACGAAACTCTATCTGAAGAAGCAGTAGCTCTTGAGCAGCAACTTGCTAATGCCATGAAGAATCTTGAAGAGCTTCTTTCAACGGCAACATTAACAGACATTGAAAAAGATCTACTTAAACAATTAAACGAAGCTGTGATTTCGGCAAGTGGAAGGCTTCGAGATCTAATGACAGAATACGGCGTTGTTAAAGAACGCTTAGAGACCATTCAAGGACAATTCAAAGACCTAGAAGAAGAATATACTCGCCTTGTAGAGCAACAACTTGGTGTATAATCACCTAACCTACTTAAATCACTAGTAAATTTAATCTTAGCGAAGTCTCTAAAAAAAGAGTATACTAGGGTTCTTCTAACGAATCCCTACTAATTTTTTTATATTTTAAGGCTAAAATGTCAAAGAACGGAAAATTACCTCGTAACCTAGATGATGCTCACGTACACCAATTAAACGTACTAAAAGTTATGTCTAATGGTGCAGCGGAACTAAGTCAGGCTCGGGAATTTCAACTTAACGAAATTGCATCACGTTGTGGCCTTAACGATGAAAAAGAAACTCAACGTCATCTTTACATCCTTGAAGGTCAGAAACTAGTGACTCCTCTTCCTGAAGGGGATTTTACTTCACGCACTTGGCAGATTACAAAAACTGGACTTAAAGCTATGCGCATGGTTCAGAAAGAAACTGCTCAGTAAGATTTTTCTAGCAACAAGTTTTATATGATTAGCTCATCTAAGCTTTGTCTTAGGTGAGCTTCTTTATTTAAGCTTAATCGATCTTCAGATTCGTGCCCACTTGCTAGCAGTATACAATCACAGCCAGCAGCTCGGGCTACCTCTGCATCATGAGAAGAGTCCCCAATCATCACTACGGACTTACCGGCATCAAGGTGAGGTTTTATTAAGCCAACTCCTCTATCAACTTTACTTTCAGCCTCAAGATCGTGGTGACCTGAAATCTTGTGAAAAATGTTCGATATCTTATGACGAGCTACTTGAGTAGCTAAATATTTATCCTCTAAAGCAGAGCATACGATTTGAAGCTTTCCTGATTCCTTAATGGATGAAATTAAAGGAACAACTTGAGGAAATAACGCAGCATCATCAATAGACTGCTGATAGTAGTTATACCAATCAATTGATAAATCAGCGAAAGAGTAACTTTGATCGAATTTAAACCCCACATCCAAGTACATATCAATAATTGGATGCCTGTAAATTGACCTGAAATGGCTAGATGAAATTGGTGCTATATTTTGCCTAGATATGCACCGATTAAAATTGTCGGTACAAACTTGATGATCATCAAGTAATGTACCATTCCAATCCCAAACTATTACATCATACTTGTTTAGGGATACTGTCACAGTTTGTATTATCCGTGCTCTTTTTGTAGTTGCATAAATCGTTTTACTGCGTCTGAACTACCTACAATTAGTGGAGCTCGATCATGAATTCCTTCGGGCATAATATCTAAGCAGTTTTGATATCCATCCACAGACATTCCTCCGGCTTGCTCACAAATAAACGAAAGCGGAATAACTTCATATAATAATCTTAACTTTCCACGTGGATGTTTTGCTGTTCCAGGGTATAAGAAAATCCCTCCCTTTTTAAGGTTTCTATCAAAATCAGCAACTAAAGATCCAACATATCGAGCAGCTGATTTTGGGTTACCCTTATCATCAAGATCTTTTAATTCATTGATGAACCTCTGAACGCCAGGATTCCAGGAGTGATACGTAGATTCATTGATACTATAAATTTTAGCTTTTTCAGGTATTCTTACATCAGGATCTGTTAGTAGGAATTCTCCAATAGTTGGATCCAGAGTAAAATCATGAACCCCCGATCCTACTGAATATACAAATGAAGTTTTCGAGCCGTATACCGAGTAACCAGCTGCTACAACCTTTCTTCCTGTTTGTAGAAAATCGTTAATGGTCGTAGGCGAATTTTTATCTTTCTTTTTCCAAACGGAAAAAATTGTACCTACAGGGATATTAGATCCAATATTACTTGAGCCATCGAGTGGATCAAAAGCTACGATATATTTAGCATCCTTAGAGTCGACACCGGCTTCTACAACTTCTTCCTGTTCTTCAGATACCATTAATCCAAAATGGCCTGAGGATTTTAAATACTGAATCAAAACTTCATCTGCTTCTCGGTCCAGAATGGCAGTTGTTTCACCGCTAGAATTATCACTATCTGTGTAACCATATAGCCCCTTAAATCCGGCTGTAGCAACGATATTACTGATAATCTTAACAGCTACAGATATGGCAGCGATAAGCTCTGTTAATTCGCCAGATGCCCCCTTTTTATTCTCCTCTACCCTTAGGAACCTCTCTAATGTCCAAGTTGGAATAGATGATTTTGTTTGGTACGGGCTATTTGTGCTCATAATGTTTGAATCCTTTTAAATGCCTATATAGCAAACCAAGAGAAGAATTGGAATAATACATATGTGGCCGTATCCCATAGTCTTCCCCTATCTAAATCCCAGGTTGAATCGATTCCAAAAGCAGCCTTGCTTATGGTAGCGGCATCTATTTTCTTTGTGATCATGAATTCTATGGCCAAGAAACTATCGGGCCAAATTCCAACTCAAGAAATTGCTTTTTTTAGATCGTTTGTAAACTTTGTAATTTTACTTCCCATAATTCTGATTAAAAGAAGAAGTTTTATGGGCAACAACAAAAAAGTTATGTTTATACGTTCCATTCTTGGATACATGTCTTTGTTTTTGGCCTTCTATAGCGTCAATCACGGACAGATCGCAGAAAGTACAATCCTAATAAAAACTTCAATTATTTTTAGCGCATTATTTTCTGCTATATTTTTGCGCGAAAAGATAAATGCTAAAATTTTTGCAGCAAGTTTAGTTGGGTTTTTAGGTGCAACATTAATTATAGATCCTAATCCTTCAAACTTATCATTTATACCAGGAGTTGCCGCAATTTTATCAGGGTTAATAATAGGTCTTATCGCTGTTACGTTAAGAAAACTTCAACGGACGGACGATTCTCTTTCAATAGTTTTTGCATTCTCTATGTGGGGAAGTTTATTTGGGCTAATTGCATCTTGGTCTTCATTTGTTGTACCTGATTTGAA
>JBILET010000106.1:0-5447 GCA_044351935.1 Bdellovibrionota bacterium | reverse complement strand
CTTATAATTCTATTAGGGGAGCGTTTCCCTTTCAGTGTGAAAGAGTTGGGACGTTAACTGTAAAAGGACGAGTAGATGAAGTAGTTGCGTATAAAGTCCCCACAATATAATTTAAAGATAGATCGCAACGTATTGAAATTACAGTAATTTATAATTAAATAAATTGTTGTAGTTTAATAGATAAAAATGTCTAATGTGATCGTGACAGGGCAGCGATTTGAAAGAATTTCCACTTATATCTCGGCTCCCAGTCTGACAAGGCAAAACTTGCCAGAGTCGTCTTGTGAGGGAATCGTGATTTTATCACGCTCCTTTGGAATCCTAACCCTGCCATGAAAATATATTAATAACATTTGGCCAGAGCCTGGGACCTGACCTTAATCAAGGGGGGTACTTACTATGAAACGCTCTTTCTTTATAAGGATTCGGCGCGCCTTTGTTGCACTAATGCTCATAGTCGTCATGTTCGGTCCTTCAACTTACACATTCGCAGATCTGGATAACAGTGGCACGTCGTTTGTTATCGGATTTACTCCAAACTATCCAGGATACTACGGAGAAAACGTAGACCTGCATATAACTAGTGATACGGCCACTGAAGCAACGATTAATTATCCTGCTATAAGTCCAATATTCACTACTACGGTACCAGTTACACCCGGATCAGTAACAATTGTTAACTTGCCTGTGCTAGCACAAAGCGGTTGGGTAGTGGATACGGTTCAAGATAATGCTGTCGAAATTACTGCTTTAGATGAAGTAGTGGTTTATATGATTAACCGAGCACCAGCTACATCAGATGCAGCATTGGCTTTGCCGGTTGATACATTAAATACTGAGTACATAATATCAACTTATGATGAAACTTATGTTGCTGCTTCTTTTGTTGTTGTAGCAGCTTACGATAATACTGAAGTCACAATAATTCCATCAAATGCAACAAAAGGAGGCCATTTAGCAGGCGTTCCATACACCGTATTATTGAGTAAGGGTAGTGGAATGTTGGTGCAAGAAAATTCAAATGGTGCCACTGGTGGTTTAACAGGAACAATTGTGAGCTCATCTAAGCCCGTTCAAGTTACAAATGGAAATGGATGTACAAATGTTCCTAATAACTATGGCGCGTGTGACACATTGATGGAGGTTGCTCAACCTGTTCAAAGTTGGGGAACTGAAGCGATACTAGTGAATCTACCAAATCGTCCATCCGGAAGTATATATCGAGTTGTTGCATCTGAAGATAACACGACTGTGAAACTAGATGGTGTTACTCTTGGGGTGATAAATAGAGGTAAATATTTAGACACACCAGTTATTCCTGATAGTCATGTAATGATAGGGGACAAACCAATTTTTGTTACTCAGTATATGACTGGCCAATCATATCCAGGTGCAATAAATGGAGATCCAGCGATGGGTAATGTAATTCCATCTGCGCAGTACAGAAATCACTATACGTTTTCTACTGTTGGGGGAGGTCAATTTGCTGAACACTTCCTTACATTAATAGTAAATAATAGTGATGTTGGAACATTATCGTTAGACGGTATAGCGGTTGCTGTTGGTGAATATAGTCCTATACCAGGCACTAATTTTTCGTCTGCCGTAGTAAGATTATCTGAGGGAACACATACAACTTTCTCTGTTAATCCTCATGGAGTTACTGTTGAAGGATATGGAAACTACGACTCATATATTTATCCAGGTGGAGCTTTATTTAGATTCATTAATCCAGTAGGTGATCCGTTTGCCCCTGTTTGTTCTGTCACAATAACTAACACAGAAAACGGAATTTTATTTACTGGATCTGCAAAAGAACTAGTGCCTACCGAAGATATAAATGGAAATAAAATTCTAGATCCCGGTGAAGATCTAAACGGTAATGGAGTTATAGATCGTGATACAGGGGTATTTTTAATCGAAATGCTTCCAGGGTCTGCAAATATTACATTTACACCAGATGTATTTGTACCAGGAGCATCTGTCGTGAATTTTACAGCTCAAGTAGTAAATCCCGCACTAATTGGTACTGGAACAGTAAGAGTAACTGATGGTGTTGGCAATACATGCGAAGCAATTCTTGCAACTCCAATTGATTGTTTAGGTGTTCCTAGCGGTACAGCTAAGCTTGATATATGCGGAGTCTGCAATGGAGATGGAACAAGTTGTGCTCAACAGTGTTCAACTGTTGCTGCAAGTAGTAGTTCTGCGAAAAAAGGAAATTCTGTGTTAAGTACTGCAAGATTACTTGTAAAAAGAACACAGAAGTTTAGTACTAGAGCTCGAGAATGTGGATTATCAGCTCAGCTAACTACAAAAGCAGTTAGAAGCGCCCAGAATATCTACAATTCACTCAAACAAAATGTCGTAAAAACATACACAGGTGCACAACTTAAGTGTGCCAATAGTTTATGTGCGCAAGCATCTACAACACAAACAAATAAACGATTAAGTACGCTTACAAACCGTTTATATAGAGTACAAAAGCAAACTAAGCTTAATGCGATACGAGAATGTGGAGTGCAGGAACAACACAAACCTGATACTCGTAAGCGCACAGAGGGCTATCGCGATGATGTTATTAGTGCAATTAATCAGCTTCCTAAAGCTGTAACAAGATGTACTAACTAAAACAAAAAATTGCGAATAGCATTTAAGGCCGAGGGTTTTCCCTCGGCCTTATCATTTTACGAAATACTTCCAGGCTTCCTAATTCGTGTGTTCCAGATAACCGGTAAAAATTATCATTATGATATCTTTGTGTTTTGGCAATACTTTGAACAAAGTCTTCTTCGATTCCAAAGAAAACTGAAGTTTGCCTATGAAATTGAAATACTTCGTTAAATGGATATAGATACATCCCCTCATCGTTAGGTGAATCACCTAATATTATTACATCAACATTTGACTTAGAATTTTTTAAATGACTTATGTCTTGATCGGATACGGTAAAGAATGTTCTGATTCCTTGCTCTTTAGAATTAGCAATTATCTCGAAATAAATTGCGCCACGCATTAAAATCGAATTATTGTTTGATGCAATAGCTTGAAACTCTTTATCGTTTCTAAGTTTTGATAAAAGTACATCCGTTGGGCTGCCGGTAATACTTCCGGCCTCGGCATAAACTGTCACTTTATAATCTGCTACTTCAAGAAAAAATGGTTTGTTAGTAATTGCTGTTATTTCATTAATTAACAGTCTTCCACCCATTAGAAATTTATCAATTGATTCATATCTAGAGCCTGTGATTATTTCCTTACAGTTAATATTGTAAGTCGAATCAATAAAGTCGATACATTTTTCTAGGGATTGTTTTTTGCAAGTTAAGGATAGTGGTTTAGCTTTGAATAACTGCTTGTGCTTGGCTTCAAATATTTTATGAATCTCTGCTCCAGATTCAGTAAGAACGAAAAATGAATGACTTATAGAAGGTAAATGATTAATAAATTGTTTACTTACAACTTCGAATGAATCACCAGTAACTAAGACAAATGTGCCTCCAAGTGCTATATAGTTTGCTATTAAGTTGCGTGTTTCAACGGGAAAACGATTTCCATCTTCAGTTTGATATAACAATGTGCCAGTCATATCACTGAAAATTATAGAACTCGCAATGTTAATATTATTTAGATTGTCGGGTATTGATTCTATTAGGGGCATGGTTTCTACACGGTTTACTGTAACAGTTACGCGCAATTAGAAGTTTTACGTAACGCATTGATATTACTTAAAATTTCTGCTTTACTACAGGGTATTATTTATGAACTCTAATAGTGTTTCATCTGAATCTATAGATCAAGTAGCCAGTCAGTCTTGGTGTAGTTTTCCAAAGGGAGTTTCTACAAACCTAGCTGACGATATCGAGCAGGCAGCTATTAGAAGAATGATAGCCGAAAATATCACAGCTCAAGACGTCCTAAATATTCAAAATCGTAAACTAGATTTAATACCAAAAAATCTTAACGTTAATGATGAACGCCTAGAAAAATTACGCAGGCTTTGTCAGTTGTGGGAAGTCGATATCCATTTAGGCGAAATCCGTAGCCACAGAAAATTTATTGGTCCTGTAATAGTTGGATTAAAAAAATTATTATTTCCAGTAATCCGATTTATGTTGAAAGACTTAATTCGAGAGCAGCGAGATTTTAATGCAGCAGCAATAAGATTGTTTGCTGATCTATGTAACCAAAATTCATCCAAAAAGGAGTAATGCTTGGTATGAACGCTGTTGCAAAAATAATGGAAGAAATCCGCACACAAGTGCTTGCAGATATTGAAGCCAATAAAGATAAACCTTTGCATTTTAATCCTTATAAGGCAGACCCTGATAGTGGGATGAATACAAAAGCCGGGGAACTTCTTTATTCCGAAGAACTTCGAGTACTAAATGAAAAATGGGCATTTGCAAATAGTGCTAGAAGAAAACTTGATGAAGCTATTTCGTCTCATAGACCTGGATTTATCGGAAAACTAATTGTTAAGTTAAAAAGAAAACTTGCTGTTAGTATTTGGGATTCGATTCTAAAGCCGTATTTTGATGAAGAGCAGGAATTTCAAGCAAATTTAGTACGTTTTTTAAACCAAACCAGTAAATATGTCGATCAACGCGACGCTTCTAATTTTTGGGAGTTAATCCGCAAAATTGATGTCGATGTTACTAATGCTCTTGAACGCATCGAGCGAATCAGGGATGAGCAAAGCGCTGATATAAGAACTCATCAAAAATCGGTAAATGATCAAGTGCGTGACCTTGGTATAAATGATTCAGCACTTCAAGAATCAATTGCTTCAATTAAATCAGAACTTACAACTTTAGATGGTGTAGCAAGAGGTTTAGAAGGAATCGTTGCTCGTGCTTCAAAGAATACTCAAATTCCTATTGCATCAAGTGCGCAGATTCCTCAATTCAAAGCCGATCAAAGTTATTGTTTACTAGAAAACAGATATCGTGGCAGTGAGGAATTAATTCGCCAAAGAGTTTCGATTTATCCTAGTTACTTTCAAGGTTCTAAGTTTCCAATTTTAGAAATTGGCGGTGGACGAGGTGAGCTTCAACTGTTGTTTAAAGAGCAATCGATAAAAGCTTACTCAGTAGATCTGGACCCTGCGATGGTAGACGCTGGTATTAATAAAGGTGTGGATATTCGTCATGCTGATGGTATAGCCCATCTAGCTTCGCTTGAAGATCGTTCACTTGGTGGAGTAATCGCCATTCAAGTAGTCGAACACTTAACGCAAACGCAACTTCAACAACTATTTACTTTGTGTAATAAAAAAGTAGTTGTTGGCGGAAAAATTATATTTGAAACGATTAACCCAAGATCCGTTGTTGCTCTAAGCAGTAATTACTTTAGGGACCCTACTCATGTGTGGCCACTGCATCCTGATACAGTAAGTTTCCAAATGGGGCTATTTGGGCTAAAAACTATCGAAACAAAATTTTTGT
>JBILET010000250.1:0-3441 GCA_044351935.1 Bdellovibrionota bacterium | reverse complement strand
GCTGGTTTATATACTGATATCTACAAAGATATTTCATCATTAGATTCTGCATTAAATTCATTTTTAGCAAAGGCTTCTGAGTACAGCCCAATTGCAATGGCTGAGCTAAAAAAAGCACTTTGGGAAGGAACAGAAAACTGGGACAAACTTCTTTTCACCAGAGCTGCAATTAGCGGAAAACTAGTCCTCTCTGAACATTCTAAAAGAATGGTGGCGTCTTTTAATAAGTAAACTCTTTACAATTAAGAATACTTCTTAGAGCATATATAGCTATATATTGTAATATATAGTCAGTTTTTAGCCGATCCTGTTGCTTTAGGAATGGGCAATCTGCGAAACATTGTATACATCGTATTTATTCTTGGATTACTTTGGAATAACAATCTGTGTAATGCACAAGATTTATCGCCAATTTATTACGATATAGGGTCCCCTAGTTTAACAGATGTTTATGTAGATCCTGTTAATGGTAATGACTCCAATAGTGGCAATTCAAGATCATCGGCTCTTAAAACATTAACAGCAGCTTGGAACGATATACCACAAGGACAATCGTTATCATTAGGTGTAAGAATTAATATTCTTAGTGGCTCTATACCTGAAAGCGCAATTCCTAATTATATGGAATCAAGGTATGGAACTTTTTCTGCTCCAATAATTATTCGAGCCATTGATGGTGCAGGAACAGTTACGCTTTTAGGAGATCTAAATGTATATGATACAAAATATCTTTATCTGATTGATCTTAAGATTGCGCCAAGTGGGGATACATTTCACTGCGAAAAATGTGATCATATTTTAATTCGTGGAGGAGAATACAATGGTGGCAATCGACAAGCCCACGAAACAATAAAAATCAATCAGTCACAATATATATACATTGAAAATTCTAATATTCACGGTGCTGATGATAATGCAATTGACTTTGTAGCTGTTCAGTACGGGCATATAATTTATAGTAAAATTCACAATGCTCAAGATTGGTGCGCGTATGTTAAAGGTGGCTCTGCATATTTAAGAATAGAAGGTAATCAGTTTTACGACTGTGGCACTGGTGGTTTTACAGCAGGACAAGGCACTGGTTTTGAATTTATGACTTCGCCTTGGCTACATTACGAAGCTTACGATATAAAATTTATCAATAATATTATTCACGATACTGAAGGTGCTGGATTCGGTATCAACGGTGGGTACAATATTTTAGCTGCGTTTAATACTTTGTATAAGGTCGGAAGTAGATCGCATACAATAGAAGTTGTATATGGCTTAAGATCTTGTGACGGTAATGCCTCTAGGTGCAACTCATACTTATCAAGTGGTGGATGGGGAACGACATCGACTGGTACAGAGGGAGAACCAATCGGTAATAAAAATGTCTATATTTACAATAACATTATCTACAATCCATCTAGTTTTAATTCCCCATCTGAAATCTTTGCAATCTATGGCCCAAGAACTCCATCGGGTGGAACTAACTTAAGTTCCCCTCAAGTAACTGATCAAAATTTAAAAATCAAAGGTAATATAGTTTGGATAAATTCTGGATCCAGTTCGATTGGAATCGAATCAGATTCTGCAGGTTGCCAGCCATCAAATGCTACTTGTACCCAAATTCAAATACTATCTGATAATTCAATTAATACTTTTGAACCAACTCTTACAAGTCCTTCTACTCTTGATTTTAGACCCACCGAGAGTGGTAATGTTTTTTCTGTCGTACCAGTATCTATTCCAGCATTTATAGGCGGTGATCGTCCGTCAACACCTGCAAGTACAGAAGGAGTTCTATCAAATTCATTCACACGCGACAGAGGTAATACTGAAAGGAGTAGTAATTCCGCAGTTGGTGCTTATGCCAATTGGAATTCAATAATTGCCCCTCCAGGAAGCGGAGGTTCGGATAATGACTCTGCACCTGTGATTTCAAAAGCGTCTTGTACTCCCAAAAATGCTAGAGTTGGAAAAACTATTAAATGCACAGTTAAAGCTTCGGACGATAAAAAAATTAGCAGCGTTACAGTAAAAATTGGTAAAAAGATCTCTAAACGACTTAAAAAAGTTAAAGGAATTTATCAGGTAAGTTTTAAAGCTGTAAAAGTTAAATCTTCGGGTTCTGTGGTAGTCAAAGATAATGGCGGTAATAGCAAAACTAAATCGCTTGGAAAATTTAATTTCAGATAATTTGACATAAAAAAAGGAGAGCCATTAAGCCCTCCTTCTTGTTCACATCATTAAAAGTATAAATAAATATTATTTATGCTCTTCGTGATGCTCTCCATCTTTATGCTCTTCAGCATGACCATCTTTTTTATCGCCTGCGTGATCATCAGCAAACACTGGTGCTGCAGCAATTAGTGCCATAAGTGAAGCAAGAAGGACTAGTACGCTTAATTTTCTTTTCATGTTTTCTCCAAAAAGGTTAGATATCGAAACTGCTTTGTCAAAGTACCCCTAAATAAGGGCAGCTCTTCCATTACATTCCCGATTAGAAGATGATTCGGCATAATTGAAAAAGAGTGAAGGGATTTTTTGCATTTCGGCGAAAATATAACTACGTTCAACTGGCCGATATTATTTATTAAAAAGGTATCAACTTCTTTTTATGTTAGATTTAATCAACAAAGCTATACTTGCCCCCTTAACTAAGGGGGGAAACCTCCCCTTTCGACGGCTATGTGTGGATTTTGGAGCCGACGTAACAATTTCTGAAATGGCCTATGCCCGATTTGTAGCCAAAGGAGACAAACGAGAACGTGCCCTAATTCGAAAACATCCAAGTGAAAAAATATTTGGTGTTCAGCTTGCTGTCATCGATCATCAAGAAGGAGTCGCGGCGGGACAGATTGCCATTGATAACGGAGCTGACTTTATCGATATCAATTGTGGTTGCCCTATCGAAGATACTACAAGGCGAGGATTAGGGGCATCCGTACTTAGAAAACCTCAAAGGCTTTCTGAGTTGGTTGCGCAAATGACTAAAAAACTTTCTGTGCCAGTTTCGGTAAAAATTCGTCTTGGTTGGAGCGAAGGTACTCAGAATTACCTAGAAATTGCAAAACTTATGCAAGAAGCAGGAGCTTTTGCTGTGACAGTTCATGGTCGCACCAAAGAGCAACACTACAGCAAAGCTGCAAACTGGGAAGCCATAAAACAAGTTAAAGATACAATTAATATTCCTGTTATTGGAAATGGCGATATCTTAACTCACTATGAATTTAATAATCGAAAGCAATTCTCGAATGTTGATTCGATAATGATTGGTCGAGGAGCTTTAATCAAACCTTGGATATTTGAGGAAATAAAATCTAACTCCACTAAGAATTTATCACCTGAAGAACTAGTAGCTATCTACTATAGATTAAGTGTTTACATGAAAGAGCATTTTCGCGATGACGAAAAAGGTATTAAACGAATATTAAATTTTCTTCCTTGGCATTTTTC
>JBILET010000105.1:0-5474 GCA_044351935.1 Bdellovibrionota bacterium | reverse complement strand
AGGTCGCGGCGGTTAGACATCATTGCTGCTAATGACTGAATTTCTTGTGTGGTCAGACTGTTCATAAAAAATACTTCGGGAAGGGAGGGGATTTAGTTTAGGATCTGGTAACTTTTTGTAGCCCTAAAACTGCCATCAATGCGACAAATCTTGCTAACTATTTGAAATTACAGTAGTTAAATTTATTTTAACACGGTGTGATTTGAGGTAGCCGCCCCCAAACAGTTGATTTAACTGGCTTCTTCTGGTACCCTACACGGCTCGCGATCAACATCCGACATGACATGCTGTCTGAATCTGATCTTATTAATCCGATCTGTAGGATCCGATTTTTTTGATTTTGATACTAGAGGTTATTTGCCTTAAGTTTTGATTTTTTGCATGTCTTTGGTTTTTTGTTAAACGCGAAATTTATAAAAAAACGACATCGAGGGTTTTGTGGCTGAAAGTGTTGCTAATAATAAAGTATCTGGCGAGTCCGGTTCTAGCGGACCATTAGGTTATTTTTCTGACAGCTTAGGAGAGCTTAAGAAAGTAACTACTCCAACCAGACAAGAAGCTATGCAAGCAAGCATTGTTACTTTGATTATTATTGCATTTATGTCCTTAGCACTTTTTGTAATGGACTTTTTGTTTCACTGGGTTGTGTCACTTTTAGTTCTTTAGGAGTTTTTATTAATCAATGAGCAACGAAGTAGAAAACGCTAACACTAGCGGTACAAATAGTAACGAAACTAAAAAGCACAAGCTTGAGTGGTTTGTTGTTCATGCTTATTCTGGTTTTGAAGCAAAAGCTAAACAAACTTTAGAAGAGCGTATTCGTCAATCTGGTCTTACTGATCAGTTTGGTGATATCCACGTTCCGCAAGAAACAGTTGTTGAGCTTGTTAAGGGTCAAAAGAAAACATCTAGCCGTAAATTCTTTCCCGGCTACATCTTGGTTCAAATGGCACTTAACCAAGATACTTGGCACTTAGTTAAAGAAACTCCAAAAATCACAGGTTTTGTTGGTGATGCTAAAGAACCATCTCCGTTAAGTTTGGAAGAAGTTCAACGAATTACAAATCAAGTTGAAGAAGGTTCTGCTTCTCCTCGCTCTAAGATTTCATTTGAGCAGGGCGAGACTGTTAAAGTTACTGATGGTCCATTTGCGGAATTCAGTGGAACAGTTGAAGAAGTTAAAGCTGATAAGCAGAAGATAAAAGTTTCAATTAATATTTTTGGTAGAGCTACTCCCGTTGAGCTTGATTTTATGCAAGTGGAGAAGTGCTAAATTACTGAGGACTATTAAGAGATAAAAATCTATTAAACAAAGTATTTAATTGTTGGTGAGTTATGGCAAAAGAGATTAGTGCATTAGTAAAACTTCAAATCAAAGCAGGGCAAGCAAACCCAGCTCCTCCGATTGGTCCAGTATTAGGTCAACATGGTGTTAACATCATGGAATTCTGCAAGCAGTTTAATGCTCGCACACAGAAAAACATGGGAGAAGTTACTCCTGTTGTTCTGACTGTATATAAAGACAGATCTTTTACTTTCGAAGTTAAGACTCCTCCTGTTTCTTATCTTCTTAAGAAAGCTGCAAACATCGAAAGCGGTTCAAAAGTTCCTAACCGTGACAAAGTTGCAAAACTTCCTATGTCAAAAATTAAAGAGATCGCAGAAGCAAAACTTCAAGATTTAAACGTTAATGATATTGATGCAGCAATGAAGTGTGTTCTTGGCACTGCTAGAAGTATGGGAATTGAGGCTGCGTAACAACTGCGCGTAATTAGATTTTTAAAGGTATTAGAAAAATGGCCAAAAAAGGTAAAAGATATACAAAAGTAGCTGCTCTTGTAGAGCAAAATAAAGAATACCCATTAACTGATGCTTGTCAGATTCTTGCACAGACTAAGTCTGCAAAGTTTGATGAGTCAGTTGAAGTTGTTGTTTCATTAGGCGTTGATCCTCGTAAAGCAGATCAAAACGTTCGTGGAACAACAGCTCTTCCTCATGGTCTTGGTAAAACTGTACGCGTTGCAGTTTTTGCTAAGGGTGAAAAAGCTAAGGAGGCTGAAGAGGCTGGTGCAGACATTATCGGTGCAGATGACTTAGCTGAAAAAATCAAAGGTGGATTTATGGACTTTGATACAGTAGTTGCAACTCCTGATATGATGGGCCAAGTTGGTAAAGTAGGTAAACTTTTAGGCCCCCGTGGTCTTATGCCTTCACCAAAAGTTGGAACTGTTACTTTTGATATCAAAGATGCAGTTAAAAGCATCAAAGCAGGGCGTGCCGAGTTCCGCGTTGATAAAGCAGGTCTTGTTCACGCAGCAGTTGGTAAAGCATCTTTTGGCGCAGAAAAAATTCAAGAGAACATTACAGCTCTTGTTGCTGCATTAAACAGAGCTAAGCCTTCAACAAGCAAAGGTGTCTATATTAAATCAGCAAGTGTTGCTTTAACTATGGGCCCTGGAATTCGTTTAGATAGTTCTTCAATTAGAAGTTTGTAAGTTTTAACTGGAATTTAGTTAAAGAAGTTATTTCAAAAATAGATAGAGAGGTATTATGAACCGTCAAGAACGCCAAACCGAGATAGACAACTTGCATGGTTGGCAGAGTAAAGCACAAGTTGCTTTATGTGTTGATTATCGTGGTCTTACAGTTGACCAATTTACTAAGTTCCGTAAAGAGCTTCGTAAGTCAGGTGCAAATGCAAAAGTTGTTAAGAACAGCTTGTCACTTAAAGCAATTGATAAAGGTATTGCTTCTAAGTCAGATGCAGAAGTTACTAAGTATAAAGGCTTATTTAAGGGACCAACTCTTTTGATTATTTCAGAAGTTGATCCTGTTGCTCCTGCAAAAGTAGTAGCTAAGTTTGCAAAAGATATGCAAGCACTTCAGATTAAAGGTGCTTGGTTAGATGGTACTTATTTAGATCAAACTGGTGTTGAAGATCTTTCTAAGATGCCTGGCAAGCAGGAAGTATTGGCGCAGTTACTTGCACTTATCAATACTCCAGCAACACAACTTTTACGTTTAATGAATACTCCTTCAACTCAGATGTTAACTGTGTTGGATGGTCATCGTAAAAACTTAGAGGCTAAGGCCGCTTAATATAATTTTAAAATTTTACTCGAACAAATTAAGGAGAAAAAAATGAGTATATCCGCTGAAGAAGTTAAAGACTTCATCAAAAATATGTCGCTTATGGACGCTGCTAAGCTTGTCAAAGCTCTTGAAGAAGAGTTAGGCGTAAGTGCTGCTGCTCCTGTTGCTATGGTTGCTGCTGGTGGCGCTGCTGCTGGTGGAGCTGCTGCTGCTGAAGAGCAAACAGAGTTCACTGTTACACTTGCTGACGCTGGTGCTGACAGAGTTAAAGTAATTAAAGTTGTTCGCGAAATCACAAGTCTTGGTTTGAAAGAAGCTAAAGACCTAGTTGACGCTGCTCCTAAAGTTCTTAAGGAAGGTGTTGCTAAGGCTGAAGCTGAAGACATCAAGAAGAAGCTTGAAGAAGCGGGCGCTAAAGCTACTGTTAAATAGTAGTTTGAGCGTTAAACGCTGGTCTTCTGGCTTGCAAACGTACTAATTCACGGCTTAAATTGCCATATTTTTAGCCCCCGCCGGCAATCGGTGGCTAAGAAGCGACAAGAAAGTCAAATTGCTCCAATTGTTCGTTTTAGTAAGTCGTTTGCAGTGTCTTCGCAGAAGAAAAGGGGGATGGTTTGGAGGTCCAAAATCGGGCTTTCAGACCTACCCCCACTTGAGTATTTCATTAAGATTGCCCATAATAGTGGGCTATCGCGATTAATAAAACCAAGTAGATACCTTAGTTCTAATGCTCTTCCTGACTTTTTTATACGTTAAGTTTACCGCTTAGCAATAAAAAAAGTTCAAGGTTTTCTTCCTACATTTGTATGTGTGGGATGCAAAATAAAGATTATTAGGTTCGTCTCTTAGGAAATCTATTTTGGTCACGGTTTATCCTTGGGCTTATGACATCAAAAATAAAAACAAACCTTCGTCTTCGTCGTAGCTTTTCAAAAATTAAAGAAGTAGCAGAGATTCCTAACTTAATCGGAATCCAGAAAAAATCGTACGACCGATTTCTACAAACTAATGTCGATCCTGATAAAAGGGACGAGATTGGATTACAAAAAGTTTTCAAATCAATCTTTCCTGTTAAAGATTACAACAACACAGCAACGCTTGAGTATGTTGGGTACGAGTTAGGTACTCCAAAATATGATCAAGATGAGTGTCGCGATCGTGGAATGACTTGGGCAGCTCCACTTCGTGTGACAATTCAATTAGTATTATGGGAAGTTAACCCTGATACGGGTGCTCGTACTTTGTCTGCTCTTAAAGAAGATAAAGTATACTTCGGTGAAATTCCTTTGATGACCGAAAAAGGTACTTTCATTATTAACGGTACCGAGCGTGTAATCGTTAGCCAATTACATAGATCTCCTGGTGTGTTCTTTGACCATGATGATGGAAAAAGCCACGTATCCGGAAAAATCCTATACAGCGCGCGAGTAATTCCTTACCGTGGTTCTTGGATTGATTTTGAATTCGACGTTAAAGACATTCTACATGTTCGAATCGATAGACGTCGTAAAGTAAACGCAACTGTATTATTGCGTGGTCTTGGGTTAGATGGTGAAGAGATCCTTAACACTTATTACAAAAGTGACATCATCACTTTTGGTAAAAAAGGAATCGTTACTAAGAAGTTCTTTGCTGATCAATTAGAAGGGCAAAAAGCTTACCAAGAAATTAAAGTTGGTCAGAAAGTAATCGTTAAGCAGGGTGGTAAGTTTAACCGCGCTGTTATCAGAAGATTAAAAGAAGCTGAAGTTGAATCAATCGAAATCGATCGTGATTCTCTTCCAGGAATGGTTGTTGCCGAAACAATTATCCGCGCTGACGAAGATATCGTTCATCCAAAATCAGGCGAAGTTCTTGCTGAAGCAGGTGAAATCCTAATTGGTTGGGAATCAATCAAAGAAAGACTTGCTGCCGGAATTTCTTCTGTAAACGAAAATGACGGAAGAGCTCTTTGTTCTAAGTTCACTGTAATTGTTGACGCAGGTGAGGAATTAACTGCTGACAGAACTAATGCAAAAGGTGAAGTTGTTGAGCAAGGAACTATTTCTCTTCTTCAAGATCTTAAGATAGACACCATTAAAGTTGTTTACTTAGATGATCATCACATTGGTGATGCTCTTTGGAAAACTCTTGTTACTGATAAAATGTCACCAGAGCGTGATGATATCTACGCAAGACTTCTTAAGAAGCCAACAGCTGATTCGTTGATCGAAATCTACCGCAGACTTCGTCCTGGGGATCCTCCGAGACCAGAAACTGCAGCAGCAACTTTCAAAAACTTATTCTTTAATGCTGACAGATATGACTTGTCTGACATTGGACGGTATAAGTTAAATCACAAGCTTTATTACTCACAAGGTCGTGAGGCTCCTGCTTTGGAT
>JBILET010000104.1:0-5478 GCA_044351935.1 Bdellovibrionota bacterium | reverse complement strand
TGATATCCGTGGACTTCGTTTGTTGTCAGTTGGATATGATAAAGCTCTTAGCCACATACTTTGGTTTAAAACTATAAACTATTTTGGCAAACAGCTTCGAGGTGATAAGAACTATCAGTACCTAAACCACTATATTAATCTAGTAATAAAACTAAATCCCAAACTTGATTACGTCTACGAATTTGGCGTAATGATGTTAAGTTGGGAGACAAACCAACCAAACGAAGCGCTAAAACTATTAGATAAGGCAATTATTGAGTTTCCGTCTTCTTGGTATTTTAGATATCTACGTGGCTTTACGTACCTATACTTTCTTAATGATCCACAGAAAGCAAAAGAAGATTATATATTTGCATCCTCCTTACCCAATACACCACAAAGCATAAAAGAACTTGCAAATGAGGATTTTAGTAAAATTTCATCTAAGTTTAGTGGAATGAGAATGCTACGAGGACTTATTGCGACAGCGCCAGATGAGCAAACAAAAAAAATTCTACAACAAAAATTAATTGAGCTAACAAATTCTAATAGTGACAAATAAAATGAATAATTCTTCAAGGCAAGCAGCTTTAGAAATTACAAACTTAAATTATAGTTACAGATCTGCTTGGAGCGGCAAATTAAAACCTGTTCTTAACAATATAAACCTTACAGTTTACGAATCCGAATCTTTTGGATTTTTGGGACAAAACGGGGCAGGCAAAACCACCACAATCAAATGTATTTTGGATTTAAATAAACCCAAAAGTGGTAATATAAAAATCTTTGGAGCAGATTCCACGCAACATACTTCTAGGATTTATGTAGGTTACCTACCGGAACAGCCGTATTGGTATGATCACTTAACAGTTGAATCGACTATGAGATTTTATGCAGATTTATATGGAATTGACCGCGATAATCAACCCAAATTAATCAACGACACTCTTGATAGGCTTGGAATTCTTGATAGGCGCAAGTCTATAATAAGAAGCCTATCAAAAGGACTTACACAACGACTGGGCTTAGCAACAACTATTCTTCACAGTCCTAGACTAATCCTTCTAGATGAACCTTTTAGCGGGCTAGACCCAATTGGCAGGAAAGATTTTAGGGATATTTTTTTGGAGCTAAAATCCAAAGGCACATCTATATTGATGTCTTCTCATATCTTGGATGATGTATCACAAATTTGCGATCGTGCTTCTATATTAAAAAATGGATCGCTAGCTAAAGTTATCGATCTAAAATCGGATTCATCTAATATGAATCGAATTGATTACTTCGAAATAACATACATAAAAGACAATCAAAATTTATCTAAGCAGTTTGCAAGTTACAATGAAGCATCAGAAGAACTGAAGCACTTAATTAATTCAAACATCCAAGTTGTTTCATTTAATCCATCCCTAAAGTCACTAGAGAAAATATTTATAGACACAGTAAAACAATGAGCGTTAAAAAAATTAGTGCCATCGCAAAGGTAACATCAAAAGAATTTACTCAAACTGAAGTAGTACTTGCCATTATATTCTTGTGGTTAGCCATCATGCTTGTATCACTTGCGTTTGCCACAGTATCAATAGGACAAAGAGTTTATGTTTTATCTGATTTAGGTCTTTGCATCGCAAATATTTTCACAATACTTCTTATCGTTATTGGTGGCTCTAATCTATTATCAAAAGAAATAAAGAAAAAAAGTATCTATACAGTTTTATCAAAGCCGATTAGTCGCACTTCTTACTTGCTTGGTAAATTTTTAGGATTGTGGCTTGCAAGCCTTGCTTTAAATATTTTACTTCACCTGTTACTTGTCCTATTTATTCTACTATTTGAAGCGCAATTTATTAGTGTTCTATTCATAAATGTTTGGTATGTAGCACTTCAGTCTTTGATACTGTCTGCAATTTGCTTTCTTGCTTCCTCTATTATGGTTACTCCTGCTTTAGTGGGAATAACCACTTTTGCTGTATTTATAGCTGGCCAAAATATAACGGTTCTTACACAGCTTCTAAGCGAAAGCTCCCCTAATTCCGCGACTTATAGATTAGTTTATATTGCCGAATCAGTACTACCTAGTTTGGCATCTATCAATGTAGCTGATTTGTTAACTTACCAACAAATCCCTGGATTTTTTCACGCAACAAACTCGTTATTGTACACGATTTGCTATACTGCGATGATATTGGTGTTAACTGTTCTAGCTTTGCAAAAGCGTGAGTTTAATTAATAAATTTAAATTTTAGGAATAAATATGATTAGCAAAGAGTCGAAAGCTTTTTTACACGATCTTCTTCTAACCCCCTCTCCTACTGGATACGAAGAAGGAATACAAAAAGTTGTTCGTACTCACATGAAACCATACGCCAGCACTATCGAAACAGATCTGCACGGAAATGTTATGGTCGGAATCAACACTTCTGCTAAACGTAAAGTCATGCTTGCTGGGCATTGCGATCAAATTGGATTAATGGTTAAACACATCAACAAAGATGGGTTTATCTATGTCAGTGCCCTTGGTGGAATTGATGTTGGCGTATTACCTGGAACTCACTGCACAATACATGCTTCTTCTGGCCAACAGATTCAGGCAATTGTTGGACGAAAGCCAATACACTCACAGACAGCAGAAGAGCGAGGAAAAGTTTCAAATGATTTAGATAAAATTTGGCTTGATATTGGTGCTGCAAATCAGAAAGATGCTCAGAAAAAAGTATCAATTGGCGATCCAATTACATTTAAACTTGGTATAACTGAATTAGGAAAAGATCTTATTTCTGCTCCTGGCCTAGATGATAAAGTAGGTGTTTTTATTGCCATGGAAGCATTAAAGCTTTGTCATAAAGCCAAACTTAATGTTGGGTTATATACTGTAAGCACCGTGCAAGAAGAAGTAGGATTAAGAGGAGCAAAAACTGCTGCTTACGCAATTGATCCAACAGTTGGAATAGCAATTGATGTGACACATGCAAGTGATAATCCTGGTTCAACCAACCCAATTGCTACTGTTTGTAAATTAGGGGCAGGGCCTGCAATATCCAGAGGTCCAAATACTAATATAGTTGTAGAGCGCATGTTGCTTGCTGCTGCTAAAAAATCAAAAATTCCTCATCAACTATCTCCATCAGCTGCACTATTAGGTAACGATGCAAATGCAATTCAAGTTTCACGAGGTGGTGTTGCGACAGCTAGTATCGGAATCCCAAATAGATACATGCATACACAAGTTGAAGTTTGTAGTTATAGTGATTTAATCAATTCTGCAAAATTATTAGCTGAGTTTATCAAATCTATTAACGATAAAACTGACTTTAGACCAATGAAATAAAATGGTGGATTCGTCTGAGCTTCAGAACGAACTTAAAAGACTACACGATGAAGCCTGTAAAAAAGGTGAATATGTCTATATAGATCCAGAAACTGGATATTTTGTTTTTACGGAATTAAAACATCTTGAAAGAGGTTATTGTTGCGATTCTGGCTGTCGTCACTGTCCCTACAAAAACAAACAAGAGAATTAAAAGTTGTGCTTTTCGAATCGATACCTAAAAGATCGACCATTTATACCTAAAAGCTCTGCGGCTTTTTTCTTAACTCCATTTGATTGCTCTAAAGCTTTTAATAAGTAAGCTTTCTCCAAGTCATCGAGTATTTTTTCTAAGTTAACAGGAAATGATATTTCTTGGTCTGATAACTCAACAATCTGCGTAAAAGAGTTGTGTGATATTGATGCCGAATCACGAGGTTCAGGAATAAATTCGGGCAATAGAACAGCAGAATTAAAAACTAGAGCTCGTTCTAATATGTTTTCTAGTTCCCTTACGTTACCAGGATAATTATATGCCAATAATTTTTGCAAGGTACTTGGCGGTATCTCGGGCAGTGGCCTTCCATGAAGTATTTTGTTTAGACTTGCGTGTACTAATAAAGGTATATCTTCTGCTCTTTCTGATAACGAAGGCAAAACAACCGAAACTACGTTTAGTCTGTAATATAAATCTTCTCTGAACCTACCAGAGATAACTTCATCTTTAAGATTTTTATTTGTTGCAGCAATAATTCTAACATCAATAGGAACATCTTTATTAGCACCAACAGGTCTAATCGTTCGTTCTTGTAAGGCCCTTAAAAGTTTTGCTTGCAAGTGTAAAGGTAGCTCTCCTATTTCATCTAAAAATAAAGTTCCCTTATCAGCTTCAAGAAATAAACCTTTATGATCTTGCACAGCGCCTGTAAAAGATCCCTTCTTATGTCCAAATAATTCACTTTCTAGCAACTGCTCTGGAATAGCGCCACAGTTTACTACAATTAATGGTCCATTCATTCTGTGACTAAGCCTATGTATTGCTCTGGCGCTGACTTCCTTACCAGTACCAGATGGGCCTGTGATTAATACAGTTGCATCCGTAGGGGCAACGCGCTGAATTAAGTCTTGAACTTTTTGCATCACAAGGCTTTTTCCAGTTAAACCGATTAATGCTTCACTAGAGCTTAATACTTGATCTTTGGCAGCGATAAAAGAATCATGGGAAGATAACAAATCTTCGACTAATGTAAGTTTTTTAAGTAGTTCAGATTTTTCCTCAACTAAACTTTTTAGTTGTTCAGTATGATTTAATAATTCTGAATCTCGAAGCTTACTTTGATTAACTAAATAAGATGTACTTATTACAATTAAAATTAATCCGCTAGATATACCCAATAAGTGAGTTGCTAATTCATGATTAGTTACCTGATTGCCGCCTAGTATTATCAGACCTGTATATGTGGCAATAGTCGATGCTGTTAATAAAATAGCCATTTTACGGCTTAAATGCATTGCCGCAAGCATACCCAACGGCAAATACAGCATTGAAAAAAAACTATCTTGATACCCTGTTAAAGCCACAGCACAAGCATTGCAAATTAAAGCAAGCATTGAACTGAATACGGTCAGCTTTCGTATTGAAAGCTGACCAACACAACAAACAAATAGTCCAAAAAACCAAATTAGATTAGATAGTGGAGGATATAACGAGCCGTTCTCTGTTAAAACAGATGTAGTACATAAGCATATAGTTGCTATGCATATACAAAGATAAATCTGCCTTACGTTTAGAGAACCCATTAATTTTTTATCCGACAATATTCCCCATTTTAAAGATCGGAAGGTACATAGCTATTACCAATGCACCAATAATAACACCTAAAACAAGAATCATTATTGGCTCAATTAACTGCTTCATCGAAGCAACTGCACTATCAACCTCATCTTCATAGAAATCAGCAATCTTTGTTAACATTGCATCGAGTGCACCAGTTTGTTCACCAACTCCAATCATTTGAACAACCATTGGCGGAAATACAATAGATTCACTTAGCGGCTCTACCATGGTTTTACCTTCCGAGATAGCTACTCTGGATCTAAGAACGTCTCTTTCTACTACTTTATTACCTGCTGTTCTTGCACAGATGTTTAATGCTTCCATTATTGGAACACCCGAACTAAGCATTGTTCCC
>JBILET010000103.1:0-5488 GCA_044351935.1 Bdellovibrionota bacterium | reverse complement strand
TCTGAGAATGCGTTTTGGTATCGGAGAAAAAAGCGATCACACGTTAGAAGAAGTAGGACAGAATTTTGATGTTACACGTGAGCGTATTCGTCAAATTGAAGCCAAGGCTCTTAGAAAGTTAAGGCACCCATCTAGAAGTAAAAGACTAAAAGGTTTTGTTGATAAATAAATCAAGGATAAAGATATGACTAAAATAAAATCTTCCAAGACAATATTTAAGTTCTCTTGGAGTTTAGTTTTATCTTTGTCGATAGTTTTTTTACTTTCAGCCTGTGGAAGATATATTCCTCCAGTATCGCCAGTAGTATTAGTACCAACACCAGTACAGGAACTAACCGCAGTAGTGGATCCATCTGGATCTAAAAAAGTGACAATTACTTGGGTTGCTCCAGAAAAAGACATGCGCGGAAAACCGCTAACCGAGCTTACAGGTTATAGTGTCGAAGCATTATCAATTGCTACTGATGGCTCGCAAGTCTTAACTGACAAATCCACTGAAGATACTTTCGAGGAAGTTGCTTTCGTACCTGATACATATTTAGCAGCATTAAAAGCCAAGCAAGATGATGCTGAACAACGTGGAGACATCGTACGAAGAGTTAAAGTTACTAAAGAGCAAAGAACTTTTAGCTTTACAGAATCTGCTCCAACTACTGGAACTGTAATTTATCGAGTACTTGCAGTTAATGCCGAAGGTGGTCCTAGTGCTAACGACAAAATTGTTCAAGTAAGCGATGCTGCTGACGGAAGCCGTGTTGCAACTATCCTAGATCAATTAGTAGCTCCTAAATAATAAAATAGTGACCGCCGATTACTCTGATATATACAAATATCAATCAAGTAACGATCTTTGTTTTTCAAAAATGCAAGGCTGTGGCAATCATTTTAGTGTTGCCGCAACTACTTTGGAATTTGCGCGTAATATTAACCCCGAAACCATCAAAAAAATCTGTTCTGTTCACTTTGGGATAGGTGCAGATGGAGTTTTCTTTATTCATCCAATTACTGCCAGTAGTTCTAAGCAAGTAGACTTTGGAGTCTATATGTATAACCCAGATGGAAGTGCTATGGGTATGTGTGGAAACGGAATTCGATGCGTTGCTTTATTTATTGATAAATACTTGGACCGTACTAATCAACTTAGCGCTAAAGGATTACAAATCTTAGTTGATGACTCAACTGTTATTGAATGTAAAAAAAATCAAAATGGATTTGTTAGAGTTGAAATGGGGCAGGGGGTTGTAATAGACCAGAATGTAGTAAATTTAAAAGATGGGACGGCTTTCGAATACGATGCAGTTACAATGCCAAATCCACATGCAATTATAGTTTGCAAGGAACTTCCTACATTAGACCGATTAAAAACAGTAGGCCCAGAAATCGAAACTCATAAAAATTTTCCTAATCGAACAAACGTTGAATTTGTTCAAATAAAAAACTCAAATACTGTGCAAGTAATGGTTTGGGAGCGCGCCGCTGGGATTACGCAAGCATGTGGAACTGGCGCTTGTGCAACAGTACTTTCATTGCACAACAAAGGCTTAGTTGCTGCAAAATGTGATGTTATTCTTCCTGGTGGGCAACTTTCAGTGGAAGTTTACAGCCGTGATGGAGTACAATACCTCTCACTAATTGGCCCACAAAATGAAGTGTTTGTCGGCAAAATCAGTTTAAATTAATTACCGATTGGTTACTAATATATGAATACAAATAAAATGTTTACAGGCTCGATGCCAGCAATTGTTACTCCTTTTAATGCTGACGCAAGTGCTGTTGATTATGACTCGCTTGCAAATTTACTTTCCGTGCAACTGTCTGCCGGGGTAACAGGTATAGTAGTTTGTGGCTCAACCGGAGAATCCGCTACTTTATCACCTGCGGAATACTCGAAAGTAATTGGTTTTACCGTTGATCAAGTTAAAGGCTCTGTGCCAGTTATAGCTGGGATAGGAACAAATTCTACGCAAATTGGAATTGAGCTTGGTAAACTAATTCGAGAATTAAAAGTTGATGGTGGTTTAGTTGTTACGCCTCCATACAATAAGCCGCCACAACGCGGAGTCATTGAACACTTTAGACAGATTAAGACTGCCTCTTCAGGACTTCCTTTAATTGCTTATAATATTCCTGGTAGATCAAGTTTAAATCTTACCCCAGATACTATTGCTGCCCTTGCTAAAGAAAAACTAATTGTTGCAGTCAAAGAATCCACAGGGAATATGGATCAAGTTATGGATACTATTGCTGCGTGCGAAGATAAGATTTCTATTCTTTCAGGTGAAGACTCTTTAGTGCATGCAATTATGGCGTGTGGAGGTCATGGTGTAATTTCCGCTTCTCAAAACGTAGCTCCAAAAGGTTTTGCTGAGTTAACAACTGCAAATCTTAAAGGTGATTTTAATACTGGAGCAAAAATTCAGTTGCAATTATTGCCACTTGTTAGGGCAATGTTTGTTGAAACTAACCCTATACCTGCAAAAGTTGGGTTACAGTTGCAAGGTGTCATTAAACATTCCTCTGTAAGGTTGCCGCTAGTGCCAGCTTTGGAATCTACAATTGAAAAAGTTAAGAGTGTAATTACAAAATAAATTTTAATATCTAAGGATAAGTTTGTGTTAACTATAGGATTACAGGGGGCAACTGGGCGCACAGGGAAACTTGTTCTTGAAGTTATATCCGAATTTAGTGATGTTAAGTTGACTCACTTATCTAAGCGTACACCAAATGGACTCAAGCACTATGACATTCATGGAGTCGAGTTAGATGCTGGTGATAATCCAGATGTATGGATTGATTTTTCAACGCCAGAGGCTTCAATCGAACTTATACACTCAATAGTTGATGTTAAATCTTCAAGCGGGGTAATTATTGCCACCACTGGACACTCAGCTGAGCAATTAGAATTTATTCGACGCGCTGCGGCCAAAATTCCGATCTTAATGGCACCAAATACATCTTTGGGTATTTTTGCTCTTAAAGAGTTAGCAGCTTTAGCGTGTACAATTCTTAGTTCAGATGATTGGCAAATTCACGTTGAAGAAGCTCATCATAAATTTAAAAAAGATGCGCCAAGTGGAACTGCGAAACTTTTGGTATCGGCTGCAAAAGACGGTAGAGCTTCTGTTGATCGACCACTCGAGACTGTGCCAACTAGTTCAATTAGAGGGGGTGATATTGTTGGTGAGCACACGGTCTATTTGATCTCTAACGGGGAGCGAATAGAGCTTACACATCGTGCCACGGATAGGCGAATATTTGCGCGTGGGTCAATCGAGCTGGCAAAAGTGCTATCTAGGCAGCCTGCTGGCATTTACGGCCTGACTAGGGAATTTTTTCTGGGAAATTCTTTTTAGGGCTAAAAAATACCTGATTGCAAGAGGTTAGCAGGATTGATATAAACTATATACAGGGTTCCCCAAGTAACATTGTTTCTATAATTTTTAAGTTTTTTTATGGTCAGAAGAGATAAAGCTAACTATTTAATTCAGTCCGTTTCTCACGCAATCGATGTAATCGAGGAGCTTTGTAAGTCAGGCGCCGAGATTGGGGTCACGGAACTATCTAAAAGATTAAAGCTTCACAAGAACAATGTTTTTAGACTGCTTGCTACTTTAGAGCTTAGAGGCTATGTAGAGCAAAATCAGGCAAGTGAAGATTACAGATTGGGTGTTAGATGTTTGCAGCTTGGGCAAGCTTTTATTCAACAAAGCACATTAGTAACTAGAGCATTTCCTATCCTTAAGAATGCAGCTGATACATTAGGAGAGACTGTAAGTTTTGCAACTCTTCAAGGTATGCAAGTTCATTTCCCAATTACTGTTGAGTCTAAGAAGGCTGTAAAAGTTGCTTCAAGAGTAGGTGTGTCACTTACGGCAAAAACAGTTAGTGTTGGTCGCTTGCTTTTGGCTCAGCTTCCTGATGCAGCATTAACAGATATTCTTTCTGGGAATACTCCTCAGGATGTAGCTCTTAAAAATCAGTTAAATGAATTTAGAAGTTCAGGTCAGTTAATTGACAAAGGTGTAACTGAAGCTGATGTTGTAACTTTGGCTAAAATTGTTCGTGGTGTAAATAACGAGATCGTTGGTGCTGTCGAGATTCTTGTTCCTCAATACAGAGCACGTATGGATGTTATTCAGCCTGTTCTAGATGAGGCGGCAAGTTCTCTTAGTCAGTCACTTGGTGCTGCTGCACGAGGATTGGTTTCTACTATTGAAAGAGAGGTTACTGATTCATCGGCTGCTAATAAGCAACCAGGAGCTACTGCAGTGATTAATCCTGCTGCGTCAGCTGCTCTTCTTGGTCGCATTCAGCGCGCATAAATTTTTGTTCGTAAATATTTCGGTTTTGTATGGCTGGCGGATTTTTACAGTTGGCTGGGATTAATCTTAGCCCCGAGCAGGAAGCCATGGTTTCCGAAGTTCGAAAATTTGTGAAAGCCGAAGTTATTCCTGTTGCTGCCGAGTATGATGAAAAATCGGCAATGCCTTTTGATATTATCAAAAAAGCGCATTCTTTAGGCTTTCTTAATATCTTACAAGAAGCTGAATTTGGGGCACTTGGCCTTTCCTTTTTTGATGCCTGTCTTGTCGTGGAAGAGCTCGCAGCTGGTTGCGCTGGTTTAACTACGACTATGGTTGCAAATGATTTAGCTCTTTTGCCAATAAGAATTGCAGGATCAAAAGAGCAAAAAGAAAAATTTATTACCCCAATTGCAGAATCAGGCGCGTTGGCAAGTTTTTGTTTGTCAGAGCCTGGGGCAGGTTCGGATGCTGCGGGAATATCAACTACAATTGTGCGTGACGGCGATAGCTTTGTAGTAAATGGCTCAAAGCAGTGGATCACTAACGGGGGGTACGCAGCGCAATTTACTGTTTTTGGAACAATGGATAAGTCCAAAAAGCACAAAGGTATAAATTGTGTTGTTGTGCCAGGTGATACACCAGGTATTACTCGAGGGCATCACGAAAATAAACTTGGTCAAAGATGTTCTAATACTGTAGGGCTTACTTTTGATAATGTAAGAGTCCCTGCTGCTAATCTTATCGGGAAAGAAGGTGAAGGGTTTAAGGTTGCCATGGCAACACTTGATGCTTCAAGGCCAATGACAGCTATTATTGCAGTCGGTATAGCAAGAGCTGCTTTTGAATATGCAACTGAGTATGCAAAACAAAGAAAACAATTTGGGCAAGCAATAGGATCCTTTCAAGCTGTACAATCGATGTTGGCCGATATGGCAACTGATATTGATGCTGCAAGATTATTAACTCTTAGATCCGCTGCAATGTTAGACGCAGGCAAAAAAGCATCTTTGCAATCAAGTATGGGTAAACTGTTTGCAGCAGAAATGGCAATGAAAGCTACTACTGATGCAGTGCAAATTTTTGGTGGATACGGATACACAAAAGATTATCCAGTTGAAAAGTTAATGCGTGATGCAAAACTTATGCAAATTTATGAAGGCACCAGCCAAATTCAACGTTTAGTA
>JBILET010000102.1:0-5518 GCA_044351935.1 Bdellovibrionota bacterium | reverse complement strand
AGATCCGTGTCTTCGTGCGCACCTTCTATTAACACTTTTTGAACTGTTCCAATTAGCTGTTCATTAAACTTTAAGACAACATCCTGTTGAGCTTTCATTACTCTGTCTCGACGTTTATCTTTTACTGACTTTTTAATATGCCCTTCAAATGTGGCACTTTCGGCTTCTTTTTCGAGGCTATATGTAAAAACACCCACATTGGTAAAATGCCCTTCAGAGACAAAATCTACAAGGTCATCGATGTCTTGTTCTGTCTCGCCTGGGAATCCAACAATAAAAGTTGTTCTAATTTGGATTTGAGGAGCCCTATCTTTGATCATTTTAACAATTGATCTTGGTGAATATTTACCTATCGGTCGCTTCATGGCCTTAAGCACTGCTTCGCTTGAATGTTGCAAGGGAATATCAATGTATTTTACAACAGTAGGAAGCTGCATTATCGCATCTATTAGTTCTTCATCAGTGCCAACTGGATAAGCGTATAAAAGTCTAATCCAATCAACTGATTTATCTTCATCAAGAGCCTTAAGCAGATCAACAAGACGTCCTTGTTTATGATCAAAGCCAAAGTGAGTTAAGTCTTGTGCAATTAAGTTGATTTCTCGAACACCCTGCTGACCTAACGAGGCAACTTCTCGACGGATAGAGTCTATGGATCTACTGCGCATTGTGCCACGAATTTTAGGGATAATGCAGAAAGTACACGGGCGATTACATCCTTCGGAAATTTTTACGTATGCCATGTGGCTTTGAGTTGAAAGGTGTCTTGGCATGTTCTCGTCGTATAAGAAATACGGCCTTCCAGCTTCAACTAAACTTTCATGTACAGGAGCATTAATCGAGTCTGCTACTTTTAGCAAATCCCCTGTTAAAATAAATTCGTCGGCTTCTGGCAAAGATTCTTTTAACTGGTCTCGGTAACGTTCAACTGCGCAACCTGCAACAATTAATTTTCGAAGTCGACCTGTTTGTTTGTATTCAGAAACTTCTAAAACAGCATTAATACTCTCTTTTACAGAAGACTCTAAAAATCCACATGTATTAACGACGACAACATCGGCTTCTTTTACATCTGTTACGATTTCGAACCCTTTTTGCTTAAGGACTCCTAACATTACTTCAGAATCCACTTGGTTTTTGGCACAACCTAACGTGACTATTGAAGCTCGGCCAGTAAAGGTCTGCCCTTGATCTAAGCCATCAGCAGGATGAGTATTTAACGAATTTGCATTCGGTGCTGAAGGCAGAATGTTTAACTTTGATGTTTTCTTCATTTAGCTACACTACTTACTAAAAAGCTCTAAGATTTTGGTCTTCTATCGTTGACGTCTATACCTGTAGGGAAGTTTGGTTCAAAAGTTTTTGAATCAAGTTTAGCGTTGGCTTGCGAGTTTTCAAAAACTATTGATGTAACGTTTCCACTTTGATCAGTGACTTTTCCACCTTTTGGATAATTTGTAGATGGATCTATTAACAAAGCTAGTTCAGTTACTTGAGATTCAGTTTTTTTAGGATTTAAAGTTAATACATTACCGTCTGAGTTAGTGCAAAAACTTTTTATTGTAAATTCTTCTGAAAGTTTTCCGACTCCCATAATAAATGCCACTGGAATTTCGGATAACAGAACTTCTTTCATTTGATCTATAACAAGCTGCTTTTCATTTGGCTGATACAGATAAACAGATTCGTTGTTTAACAAAAAAGTTTGTGGTTCTGGTTTAGTATAGTCCCACTTAATTTTTCCTGGTCTTTCGAAATATAGTTTTCCACTACTTCCTTCACTAATATCCAGGGCAGCTAAATAAGATTGCTGATTAAAGTCAGCTTTTAATGAGCCAACTGATTTATATGAGGACTGTACTTTTTCTAGCAGAGCAGAACCTTGAGAAATCGAAGAATCGCGCGCGCAATCAAACGCCCTAGTTTGTGCACAAGCATCAAAAGCGCAAATGTAGATAATAATGACCGTTATCGCAAAAAATAGCTGTTTTTTCATTTAGGGCCATATAATACGTGACTATTTAGTACCTACGCAAATTAGCCCCTCTAGCCAGTAACTGGGTTGTATTGGTTCAAAAACTCCCTTAATCCCCTCATTCCGGCTGTCCCAACTTTATGAGTCACATCGTCGGTAACAAACTGTACAGGGAATTTTAGTGATTCTAGATACTCTTTAGCTTCGATTGCTTTTTGGATTGGTATCACATCATCTTTGTTTCCATGTGCCATAAATATGTTAGGCCTTATGTTCGTAGAAGATAATTGAGGATTTGGTATTTGATCCTTAATTACCAAACCGGCAAGCAACGCTACGGATTTAAATCTTTCCGGTGATTTCTGAATTAATGAAGATAAACAGCCGGCTCCTTGTGAAAACCCTGCTGCAATCAAAACTGAAGGCGTTAAATTATTTGCTTTAATAAACTCGTCTATAAAAAAGTCTAACTTTTGAACACCTTGGTCGATTGACTCACGTGTTATTTTTTCGTTGTGTACATACCACCAACTAAAACCACCAACCGGATCAGGTAAAGGAGCTTGCATCGAAACGATATTCCACTCTTTAGGAAAATAACTCTTAAATGTCCACATAACATCAACGTTACCTGCTCTTCCATGGACTAAAAAAAGAAGCGGCGCAGAAGGATTTTGAGTTAAAACTGATTTATGGACTAGTGAAAGCTGGCTCATCGATTAGTATTGTATCAGTGCTAACAAAACATGCTAGTGTTGCCTATCTTTGTATGAATTACGTTAGATTTAGAAAGTTAAGCTTATTTCAAATCATATTTGCTGTGCTCATTATTCTATGGGGTGCCTGGGTGCGTATATCTGGCTCTGGTGATGGATGTGGTGTTCACTGGCCGCTTTGCCAGGGATATATAGTCCCTTCTGGGCAATACATGCTTACTCTGCAAACTTGGATTGAATACTTTCACCGTGCAAAGTCTGGCTTGTTTGGTATGTTGGTCATTATCCAGTGTATTGTAGCTTTTAGATTATTTACAAAAGGTACAGCTGTACGTTTTTTTGCTCTAGGGTCACTTGTTTTTACTTTTATAGAAGCTATTCTTGGTGCAATTCTTGTTTTAGGAAGTTTTGTTGATTCTGATACTTCCATTGGTCGCGTAGTAATTATGAGTCTTCATTTAATTAATACGTTAGTACTTCTACTTTTCTTAACTGGCACATATTATTTCAGTTTAAACAAAAACTGTGAGCTAATGTTGGCTGGATTCCTTAAATCCATATATAAAGAAAAAAAACAGCTCCTTCCGTTACTATTGATTGTTACAATTGCCATCACAGGTGCGTGGGCAGCACTATCCACAACTCTTTTTCCTAGCAGTTCTTTATTTGAGGGGCTATCAAAAGACATAGATCCTGCAAGCCACTTAGTCCTTCGATTAAGAATTTTTCATCCTATTTTAGCTACGCTATTAGCTTTTGCTACCTACTCTATAGTTACAAAGAGCATAAACAAAACTTACGTTACTACGGTTAATTATTTGTTGTTGGCACAAGTTATGTTTGGACTTTTTACGCTGGCATTTCTATCACCAACGTGGATGAAAATATGTCACTTACTATTAGCTGACATACTGTGGATCGTTATTTGTTTACATATTTTCGCTAGCGTAATCGCTCATTGTACCGAAGCAGATTAAAAGGGTTTGAGTGCCTTTTGCAAAACAGTGTTTAAAAATGGCAGATTAATTCAAAAAGAAAACCCCCAACCAGAAATCATTGCGACTCTAGTTGGGGGCTTCTTTTAGCTATTGCTAGCTAAACTAAGAAACTATTTTCTCTTAGCTTTTCTCTTAGGAGCAGCTTTTTTAGCAGCCTTTTTAGGTGCAGCTTTTCTCTTAGTTGCAGCTTTTTTAGTTGCAGCTTTCTTAGGTGCAGCTTTTTTAGCAGTTTTTCTCTTAGCAGCCATTTTTATTCTCCAGTCTGTTCTATTACAGTTAGTTAATATACTTGATATATCTAGTGGTTTTACAAGATTTTCGTAGAACTTCGAAACTTTCTAGGAAAAATTTTCCTAAAACTTTAGTTTCTTAGTACATTCCCTCGGTAAACCTTAAAATATATTCAGTACTTTCGTTAAAAGTAAGAAGTTTCGAAAGCTTCTTACTGCCGAAAAACATTACAGCATTCCTTCAGCAATACAACAGTGTCACGAGATCGACATTCTTGGCAATATAAAAAATAATGTCTTGAGAAAATTCTTTTTTCGTTCGACAACCTTACTAACGCATAATGAGTAATTCAGAAAACGATTCATCACAAAGTTGGGAACACGCAAGAGCGTATTCAAATCTTCTTGGCGCGGCTCCATCATCATTCACGACTGCAATTCGTCAATTAAAGGCGGATTGCGACAAAGGAGGCGCGTTGTCACGGGGAACCGCATTCCAAGCTGGTAGATTGTGTAATTCACCTTCATTAGGTGCAAGTTTGATATCTGCTGCAAAAAGCATATTTCCTGAATGTGGAGTCAGCAACAGCTCTGAGTTAGTCACTAAACTTCCTGCAGAAGCCTTAGCTGGTCTTATAGGCGTTGCTTATTACTATCGCAAAGCAAAAAAATTAGCCAACGAAGAAGAGTGGCCACATTACACAAAAATTCTACCTACTAGAGCTGAATTAAGTACCACTATTGGCAAAAATATCGCTCAAATTGGCATTACTCGCGGAATCCTAATGGGTGCAATAGATACAATTGCTCTTACTTGCTTTCATTTGCATGATAAAAAAGGATTCACAGAATACAGACGCGCCCTAAAGTCTAAAAATCAACGCGAAAACGTAGAATTTGAAAATCAGCGTTGGGGATGCAATAGATATCACGTTGGAGCAATGTTAATTCAAGCTCTTGGTTTTGGGATTGATTTTGCAAATGAATACGCTAACGGGATGTTAGGCTCACCCAGCGATGAAAAGTATTTAAGCTCGGAAGCTTACCGCTTTTATATCGGTAAAGTTTGGCTTGAGGCACTTCAAGACACCGGAAAAGAGCCAGATCGATCCATGAGAGTAGAATTTTATCCTGATAGATCAGGACTAAGCGCTCTAACATCAGCAGCTCAAAAACTAATTAGTAATCCTCCATCGGTTGGATGGTTAGATGCTGTTAAAGTTGACGAGAAAGTTATCGAAGACGAACCGGGGTCTGAAGATTAGAAACAAAATATCGACTCAGGTATTTGGCTATCTTGCTTGCTGCTAAGCGGGGGAATTTCAAAAGGAATCATAAGCATTCATTCGGGGGAGCGCTCGGCGCACGCATCCTGCGTGCTTTGTCGCTCTGAAATTGCTACTCGGACATCTTGTCCTCGCTACGCAATTTCAAGTCCCCCAAATTAACGCTTATGATTCCTTCTGAAATTCTACTTCGCGTAGTAACATAGATATTACGTCACACTTTACAAATATTTCGATCTATCAATTGAATGATTTGATAAATATCGCCCCGTAGAAGAGGAAGAATTTAAGTTATTAAGTAATTTATGGGGCT
>JBILET010000101.1:0-5547 GCA_044351935.1 Bdellovibrionota bacterium | reverse complement strand
AGTAAAAATTTTCCAAGGTAATTAGAGTATGAAAACATCACCTCAAACAAAATTAAAAAAAGGCGACACTGTAATAGTGATAGCTGGCGGTAATAAAACTAAGCGCCCAAACAAAGGCAAAGTTGGTAAAATTATCGGTTTTGCTGGTAAGAACAATGATCGTGTTCTTGTCGAAGGCCTTAACATGGTTAAGCGTCACCAAAAGCAAACTATGCCTGGTAAGCCTTACGGGATTATCCAAAAAGAAGCGGGCATTCACATCTCTAATGTAATGTTTTACGTTGAGAAACTTAAGAAAGCAGTTAGATTGAAATCTTCAGTTCTAGCTGATGGTAAAAAAGTTCGTGGATATATAAATCCTGAAACAAAAGTTTTTGAGCAAATTGACTAGTAAAGATTTTTAAAGAGCTAGAGGCTTTAAGTGCTATGACAGAAAGACTAAGAAAAAAATATACGGAAGAAGTAGTTCCTAAGTTGATGAAAGAGTTCAATTACTCTTCTCCAATGCAGGTCCCAAAGTTGGTAAAAGTCGTATTAAACACAGGTGTTGGTGAGTCTGTAACGAATCCAAAAGCTGTTCCTGCTGTTGAGTACTCAATGCGCCAAATCTCGGGTCAAAAGCCTGTAGTGACTCGTGCAAGAAAAGCACTTGCTGCTTTTAAATTGCGTGAAGGTTTGCCTATCGGATGTATGGTTACTATGCGTAACAAAAGAATGTACGACTTCTTAGATCGTATGATGACTGTTGCGTTCCCACGAGTTCGTGACTTCCGTGGTATTCCAAGAAAAGGTTTTGACGGACGTGGTAACTATACTATGGGTCTTAAAGAATCAATCGTATTTCCAGAAATAGAAATCGAGAAGTTGGATAAAGTTCGCGGTATGGATATTACTTTTGTAACAACTGCAAAAAATGACGATGAAGCCAGAGCATTATTAACTCATTTAGGCTTACCGTTTAGACCAGCAGTAGAGAAACAATAATTTTAGATTGAATTGAGAGAGAAAAAACGTGGCTAAAAAGTCGATGATCATCAAAGCAGCGCGAACCCAGAAGTTTAAAGTTCGTCGTTATATGCGTTGCCAATGTTGCGGTCGTGCACGAGGTGTTTACCAAAAGTTTATGCTTTGTCGTATTTGTTTACGTGAAATGGCGCACAAAGGTTTAGTGCCTGGATTAGTTAAGGCTAGTTGGTAATTTTTAATTGATCTTCGAGAGTAGGTGATTTTAGGAAAAGTTTTATGACAAACGATACAATTGCAGATGTTCTAACAAGAATCAGAAACGCACAGATTGCCGGACACAAAGTTGTTAAGGTTCCTGTGTGCCGTTCTGCTAAGAACCTGTTAGAAGTTCTTAAGAGCGAAGGCTTTATTGATACTTACGAAACAGTAAAAGAAGAAGGCGCTAGCTTTGATGTTGTGAATGTTTTCCTTAAGTACTATGAAAATGGGGCTCCTGTTATTGCTACTGCTAAAAGAGTGAGCAAGCCAGGTCAGCGTCAATATCGTAGTGTTGATGGATTGCCAAGAGTATCAAGTGGACTTGGGATTTCGATAGTTTCTACTTCTCAAGGTGTTATGTCTGATAAGGAAGCAAGAAAAAGAAAAATCGGCGGAGAAGTTCTAGCCATTATTTCTTAATAAAGATTTTTTGATTACAGGGTAGCTAAAAGTTATGTCACGCGTAGGAAAACAACCGATTGCACTTCCAAAAGATGTATCGGCAGAAGTAAAAAACAATAGTGTTTCAGTTAAAGGCCCAAAAGGTTCTTTATCTATGGCATTAGGTTCGGGTGTATCTGTTGCAACTGAAAGTGGCAACCTAGTTGTTGCTATGACAGGAGCAGATGCTCAGTCTAAAGCTAACTGGGGAACAACTCGTGCACGTTTAAACAATATGGTTAAAGGTGTAACTGCTGGTTGGAAGCGTTCACTTGAAATGAACGGGGTTGGATTTACTGCTAAACTTCAAGGTCAAAATTTAGTTTTGGCTGTTGGTTTTTCGCACGACGTAACAGTTTCTTTACCAAAAGAAATCAAGTGCACAGTTAACAAAAACGTAATTGATCTTGAATCAGTTGACCGCGAGCTTGTTGGGACATACGCGGCTAAGATTCGTAAAATTAAAAAACCAGAACCTTATCTTGGTAAAGGTATTAAGTACGCTGAAGAAAAAGTTCGTCGTAAAGCTGGTAAGACTGGTAAGAAATAAATAGATATCTAATTCATTAGGAATACAACTATGGCAAAGAGCAGATTAGAAAGAAAAAATCCTCGCACAAGAGCTAAGATGCGAACTCGCACAAAAGCAATGGGTAACGATCAAAGACCACGCGTTTGTGTATTCAGAAGTTCTAAGCATATTTATGCTCAAATTATTTCTGATGTTTCAGGCAAAACTTTGGCGCAAGCTTCTACTTTAGATAAAGAAATTGCTCCATTGTTAGCTGCTGCAGAAAAGAAAAGCTCGAAGTCAGTAGAAGCTGCTAAAGCTGTTGGAGCTTTAGTTGGTAAGAGAGCATTATCAGCAAATATTAAGCAAGTTAAGTTTGATAGAAATGGTTTTGTTTATACAGGACGTATCAAAGCTCTTGCTGATGGAGCTCGTGAAGCAGGACTAGATTTTTAATTAGGAATTGATACCAGATGAAATTTGATAAGCTCTTAGAGTCAAGACGAGTAAGAACTGAAGAAGCCGGTGAAACTACCGAAAAAACAGTTGCTATTAACAGAGTTGTTAAAGTTGTTAAGGGTGGTCGTCGCTTTAGTTTTAGTGCGTTAGTTGTTGCCGGTGACGGTAAAGGCTGCGTTGGATTTGGTTTAGGAAAAGCAGGAGAAGTTCCTGATGCTCTTAAAAAAGCTACCGAGTCTGCTCGTAAATTAATGATACGTGTTCCTCTTCGTGGAACTACTATCCCTCACGATATCATCGGTCAGTTCGGTGCAACTAAAGTAATCATGAAACCAGCTGCACCTGGTACGGGTGTTATCGCAGGTTCTGCTGCTCGTGCAGTAATCGAACTTTCTGGTATTAAAGATATCAGAACAAAAGTTATTGGTTCTACTAATGAGCACAACGTTCTTCATGCAGTTATGATGGGTCTTTTGTTATTAAAAGAACCTGCAGCTGTTGCATCTAAGCGTGGTCGTTCTATCGAGGACATTGGTTACGTAAGCGCTGCTTAATTATTTTTTAACGGGGAGCTAGCAAAGTTATGGCTAAGAATACATCAGATAAAACAGTAACAATCGAGCAGTACCGTAGTGGTGCAGGGCGTACTAAAGAAGTTAAGACTACTTTAACTGCTCTTGGCCTTGGTCGTATTGGTAAAAAGAAAACTTTGCCTCATAACGCTGCTGTTGAGGGAATGATTAAGCGTGTAGCTCACTTGGTGCGCGTAATATAGTTTTTAAAGGGATAAGTAAAATGCAACTTTCAACTCTTAAGCCAGCTGCTGGCTCTAAAAAGAAAAAGAAAAGACTTGGCCGTGGTGAATCTTCTGGCTTAGGTAAAACTTCTAGTCGTGGTGGTAAAGGTCAAACTGCTCGTTCTGGTTCTGGTATTCCTGCTAGATTCGAGGGTGGTCAGATGCCTCTTTATAGACGTGTTGGAAAAATTGGATTTTTCTCGCGTGTAGGTAATCTTGGTAAAAACCAATTTAATATTGTTGATTTATCTTTCTTAGAAAAATTTGATAACGGTGCTGTTGTTGATCAAGCTGCTGTTGTTGCTAAGGGTTATAATATGTCTTCTAAGAAGAAGGCAGGGATCAAGGTTCTTGGTTCGGGGAATTTAACTAAGAAGCTTACTGTTAAGCTTGATGCTTTTACTGCTTCTGCTAAGGCTAAGATTGAAGCGCTTGGTGGTACTGCTGAAGCTGTTGTTAAAACTGCTGCTGAGTAATCTTTGCGCGTAGAGCGGAAGACAAGGAATAAATACAAGTAGTCATTTCGGGGAGCGCTCGGCGCGGACATCTTGTCCGCTTTGTCGCTTTTAGAATGCTACTCGGACTCCTGTCCTCGCTACGCATTCTAAAATCCCCGAAATAACTACTTGTATTTATTCCTTGTCTTCTACTATGCGTAGAGCATTATTTATGTTGCATTTTTATCAACTGCTCTAGCTCTTTTATCGTCAGATATATTTGATTGTTTCTTAGGTGGTATTCTATTGCACTTCCACCGAAGTGGTTTTTTCGGTAGAGTATTTCGAGGAAAGTTTGCGTATTTTTGCGTGAATTTTATTGTTTAATTTAAGTTATAGTTTGTACTTATATGGTTGGTGGATTAGGCGAGATCGGAAAAATTCCAGAGCTTCGAAAAAGACTTCTGTTTACAATAATGCTTCTTGCGGTTTACCGACTTGGTATTCACGTATCTGTTCCTGGTATTGATGTTGAAGCACTTCGTCAGATGTTTAATACATCTGATGGAACTTTATTTGGAATGATCAATATGTTTTCGGGTGGTGCGCTTGAAAACTTTTCTCTTTTTACTCTTGGGATTGCTCCTTACATTTCTGTTTCGATTATTATTCAGTTGATGACTCCGGTTGTTCCTTCGCTAAATGCGCTGCGTAAGGAAGGGGATGCAGGGCGTAGGGTTATTACTCGTTATACAAGATTAGGTACAATTGCCTTAGCTATTGTGCAGTCATACTTTGTTGCTCGTGGTCTTCAGAGTCAGCCTGGTCTAGTGCATGCTCCTGGTATGCAGTTTATGGTTAGTACAATTTTTACACTGACTGCTGGTACTGCTTTTGTTATGTGGTTAGGTGAGCAAATTACCGAGCGTGGTCTTGGTAATGGAACTAGCATAATTATTTTTGCTGGTATTATTGCTCGAATGCCAAGTGTGCTTGCTTCGACTTTGACTCTTGCTCGTACTGGCGAGATTCAACCTATGTCAGTTATTTTGATTATGCTTTTCTGTTTGCTTTCAATTTACTGCATTGTTTTTGTTGAAAGATCTAATAGACGTATTCCTATTCAGTATCCACGACGACAGGCTACTACTAAAAACCTTCAAACTGTTCCGCAACAGTTTATGCCGCTGAAAGTAAATATGGTTGGTGTTATTCCGCCGATTTTTGCATCTGCCTTGTTAGTTTTACCTGCAACTATTGGTTCGTTTAGTCATAACGAAACAATTCGTGAATATGCTTCGATGTTAGTTCCAGGTAACTGGTTGTATGAAGTAATTTTTGTTGCTTGTATTATATTTTTTGCATTCTTTTATGCGTCAATTATTTTTAGCCCAGAAGATGTTTCTGAAAATCTGAAAAAATCAGGGGCGTTTATTCCTTCTGTAAGACCAGGGCAACATACTGTTGATTATCTTTACGGAATTTTAAATCGTCTTACACTTTGGGGCGCTCTTTATATCGCTGCGATTTGTGTTCTTCCACAGATGGTTTATTTGTACTACGGCGCACAAGGTTTTGCATATGTATTTGGTGGAACTGCGATTTTGATTGTTGTGGGAGTTACTCTTGATACTGCTTCGCAAATCGAATCAATGGTTGTAGCGCGTAACTATGAAGCT